>JACROO010000051.1 GCA_016214355.1 Nitrospirota bacterium
CCGCAGGGGCATTTGGGCTTCAGCCGTTCATCCGTATGATAGCCAAAGTGGCGCTGAGTGGTGAAAGACATTGATATGGAGTAATGCATTAATTATTTGGCTGAAGCCCCGCTCATCCGCCGCCCGATACCCAAATGGAGCGAAGCGACATTTTGGGTATCTTGTTTATAAGCGAACCAAGTTCGTATATACCCCCAGATTTGGGGTTGTAGACGAACCTATTTCGTCTATCCCAACTCTGGCTGAATTGCCAGTAGTCCTTTAACATCCTCAAGAAAAGAAACGGTGAGTGTTTTAATTATTGATTAAACCGCTCATGTTGTCAAGCTTTTCCCTTCTTAATTTAAAAAAATGTTAAAATAAACACCTAAAAAGGAGGGCTGCCATGAATATGCAGGAATTGATAAAGCCTCTTGTACAGAAAAACGATACGAAAATTTTACTCATTGTCCTTGACGGGGTAGGCGGTCTGCCCGTAAATGGGAAAACCGAGCTTGAGGCTGCGAATACCCCGAATCTTGATAAGCTTGCAAAGGAATCTGCCTGCGGTCTGCATGTGCCTGTTGCTTATGGGATTACGCCGGGAAGCGGACCCGGACATCTTGGGATTTTTGGATATGACCCTGTAGAGTGCCAGATTGGCAGGGGAATCCTTGAAGCCCTTGGTCTTGGTCTTGAGGTAAGGAAGACGGATGTTGCTGTGAGGTGCAACTATGCAACAATTAAGGAAGGCATTATCACGGACAGAAGGGCAGGCAGGATACCAACTGAGAAAAACAAAGTGCTTACAGGAAGGCTGCAAAATGAAATAAAAAAGATTGATGATGCAGAACTCATATTTGAGCCGGGGATGGAGCACAGGTTTGCTGTTATTATGAGATTCCCTGAGAATCTTCAGCCTGATTCAGCAATGATAAATGATACTGACCCTCAGAAAGAAGGCAAGGCACCCTTGCCGGCTCAGCCTCTTTCAAAAAATGCAGAGAGGGTATCGCAGGTTGCTGAAAAATTAATCAACAGGGCGCATGAGATATTAAAAGGCGAAGAGAGGGCTAATTTTATCCTGACAAGAGGATTTTCAAGCATGCCGCATATACCAACTTTCAAAGATGCTTTCGGGCTGAATGCCCTTGCCATTGCAACATATCCCATGTACAGGGGGCTTGCTAAGCTTGTGGAAATGAATACGCCGGCTTTAGAAGGAAGCGTGGAGGATGAGGTTAAGTTTTTAAAGCAGAAATACAATGAATATGACTTTTTCTTTTTGCACGTCAAAAAAGTTGATTCCTACGGCGAGGACGGAAATTTTGAGGGCAAGGCAGCAAGGCTTGAGGAATTTGATAAACTCCTGCCTGAGATACTCGGGCTGAAACCTGACGTTTTAATTATAACAGGCGACCATTCAACGCCTTCTTTATTGAAAAGCCATAGCTGGCATCCTGTGCCTGTACTTCTTAAATCTCCGTATGTGCTTGGAGGGCTTTGCAGCGCTTTTTCTGAAAGGGAATGTGTAAAGGGCGAACTGGGAATTTTCCCGGCGGTAAATCTGCTGCCATTAGCCCTTGCCAATGCCGGAAGGCTCAAGAAGTTTGGCGCTTAAAGAACAATTAAACCGGCATATATACCTTCAAAATTTTAGAAAGCAACGAAAAATTATCAGATGCCGTGTTGCAATATATGATAAGTTTTTTTTAGCTTGTAATTTTACAATTGCAACATGGCATGTTTTAAGGTGTTGCGTCTAAACTTTTTCAGGCATATATGCCTTTAACAAATTATGGTCAACAAATTTTTGAGAATCTTTTTCCCAGAGTTATGTCCTGTCTGCAAAAAACCATCAACATGGCATAGGACAGCACCTATATGTGATGCCTGCTGGAATGAAATTTTGCCTTACAGCGGTCCTGCCTGCCAAGTATGCGGTAAACCACTTATATCAGATGTTTCAATCATGTGTGGTGAATGTATCAGCGATAAACCGCCGTTTAAATCAGTACGGAGTTTTGGTGTATACGACGGGGCACTGAAGGAGGCAATTAATTTATTAAAATATTACGGCATAAAGAGACTTTCAAAACCTTTATCTGATATAATGTTCAGGATAAAAATGCCGCAGGTTGATGCATTATTGCCTGTGCCTCTTTATAAGAGAAAACTAAGGCAGAGGGAATTCAATCAATCAGCAATTTTTGCAAGACATCTGTCAGATTATTTAGGAGCCGAGCTGTTGATTGATTGCCTCGTTAAAGTGAAGGAAACCATGCCGCAGGTCGGATTAAGCGCAAAAGAGAGGGCGAAAAACATCAGGGGCGCTTTTGAAGTTGAAAATAAAAGGTTTATTCAAGGGAAGACTCTGATGCTTGTGGATGATGTCTTTACAACAGGTGCAACAGTCAGGGAATGTTCAAAGGTGCTGAAAAGGGCAGGTGCAAGAGATGTGCATGTGGTTACGCTTGCTCACGGAAGGTGGGATTAAAATAGAAACCACTGGATTCCCCGATTGAATCGGGGAATGACGTTGTTTGTTGTCGGAATCAACCCACTCAATTACGCGAAGAGCCATTAACACAAACGATGGAGGCTCTTGCAAAAGTCTCAACCACAGAGGTCACAGAGGATATAAAAGAGAACACGGAGAATACATTATCTTTTAAAATCAATAAGTTTATCTGTGCCCTCATTTTTAAAAACTCGGGGTTCTCTGTGGTTTAAATAGTTTTGCAATTAGCTATATGTTCAAAATTTTACAGAAACAAACACTTGCACCGATAGTTGACATGATGGTGATAGATGCGCCTTATATCGCAAGGCATGCAAAGGCAGGGAATTTTGTCGTCCTGCGGCTTAATGAGAGGGGTGAGAGAATCCCGCTGACCATTGCGGATTCAGACAGTGAAAAGGGGACAATAACGCTGCTTTTTCAAAAAATAGGGAAAACAACTGAAGCCCTCGGCAGGCTTAAGCCCGGTCAGAGCATCAGGGATATTATTGGACCGCTCGGACATCCTTCGCCGCTGAAATCTTACGGCAACTGTGTCCTTGTTGGAGGGGGGATAGGGGCAGCGACGCTTTATCCGATTCTTAAAGCATTAAAGGGTATAGATAATACGGTTACAGTTATCATGGGCGCACGGACAAAAGAACTTCTACTGTGGGAGGATAAATTCAGAAAACACGCTGACGATTTTGTGATTACGACAGACGACGGAAGCTCAGGCAGAAAAGGTTTTGTAACTGATGCATTAAAAGATATTATCAATCAGAAAACAGTTAATCTTGTGATTGCTGTAGGTCCTGTTAAGATGATGAAGGCTGTTTCCGAAGTTACAAGACCCTACGGTATAAAAACCCTTGTCAGCCTGAACCCTTTAATGGTGGAAGGAACGGGGATGTGCGGGGCGTGCAGGGTCAGTATTACAGGGAAGACAAGGTTTGCCTGCATAGAGGGTCCTGAATTTGACGGGCATGAAGTGGACTTTCAGGAACTTGAAAGCAGGCAGGGTTTTTATAAAGAAGAAGAAGCAGAGGCGTATAAGCTGTTTTTAAAGAAAAGGGTCAAGGATTCAAGGAGTTAAGGGGCATGAGACATAGAAACCCGATGAAAAGAAGCAAGGACTTCAAGGAAGTTTCCCTCGGACTGACCGAGAGACAGGCAGTTAAGGAATCAAACCGCTGTCTTCAGTGTAAAAAGCCAAAATGCGTTGAGGGCTGTCCTGTTGAGATAAATATTCCGGGATTTATTTCATTTGTAAAAGAGGGTGATTATCTTTCAGGACTTAAAAAAATAAAAGAGTCCAACAACCTTCCGGCAATCTGCGGAAGGGTATGTCCACAGGAGACACAGTGCGAAGGCAGATGCATACTCGGAAAGAAAAAGAAACCTGTTTCAATAGGTGCGATTGAACGGTTTGTTGCTGATTATGAGTCACTGCTTGATCGTGCAGAAGTGCCTGTGATAAGCAGTCCGAATGGACACAGGGTTGCGGTTGTTGGCTCGGGACCTGCAGGGCTGACGCTTGCTGCTGACCTTGCGAGGCTTGGCTATGACATTACTGTCTTTGAGGCGCTTCATGAGCCGGGTGGAGTGCTTCTTTACGGCATCCCTGAATTCAGGCTGCCTAAAAAAATTCTTCAGAGAGAAGTTGATTATATAAAAAGCCTCGGCGTAAAGATTATTGTTAACTGGGTGATAGGAAGGACACAGACTGTCGGTGAACTCCTTGGAGAAGGCTTTGAGGCTGTGTTTATAGGTGTTGGCGCCGGTTCTCCTAAATTTTTAGGCATCCCCGGTGAAAATTTAAACAATGTTTATTTTGCTTCAGAGTTTTTAACGAGGATTAATTTAATGAAGGCGTATCTTTTTCCTAAATATGATACGCCGATTAAAAAGGCAAAAAGGGTGGCAGTTATCGGCGGAGGAAATGTGGCGATGGATTCTGCAAGGACTGCGATAAGGCTTGGTGCTGAAAAGGTTTATATAATTTACAGGAGGACCGAGCATGAAATGCCTTCAAGGCGGGAAGAGGTGGAGAATGCAAAAGAAGAAGGCATTGAGTTTTATTTTCTTTATGACCCGAAATGATACCGGGTGAGACTGATGTGTCGGGACGGAGAAAACCTGAGCCGACGGGAGAAAAAATCTCTATAGATGTTGAACAGGTGATTGTTGCAATTGGCCAGCGGTCAAATCCTGTGCTTGTCCGTTCTGTAGAAGGGCTTAATCTCTGGGGCGATGGTTATGTTGTAGTGGACAAAGAAGGCAGGACAAATTTAGAAAGAATCTACGCAGGCGGTGATATAACAACAGGTGCTGCTACTGTGATAAGCGCAATGGGTGCGGGGAAGCGTGCTGCGAGGGCAATTGACAATTTTATCATGGGCAAAAAAGAATCTCAGCCGCAGCCCTCTGGGCAAGTTCAGAGTCAGAATAAGCCTCAATAATAACATCTGCATTAAATTTTCTTAAAAAATACGGACAGCAAAAACCTATCATTACAGAGTATTTTGCATCCTGTATTGTCTTCTTGAGTATTCTCTCTAATCTGTTGCTTAATCCGCTCCTGCCTTTCCATGCAGAGATTTTTGAAAAGACAGCAATGATCAAAATCCCCCCTATCCCCCCTTTTTCAAAGTGGGGTAAAGGGGGATTTTTTTTAGCTGCCATAGATTTATTATCAACATAAAAGGTCTTTATTTTTTTGTACTTCTTTTTAAGTGCGTTAACAAAGGGCTTGCCTGATTTATTATTGTCGTCATCAATAATAAAGACAAGAGGGGACTCTTTCTTTGATGCGGTAAAAGCTAATATTTTTCGAAAGTTAGCATATTTTGTATCAAAAATTACTTTAAGTGACTTTTGAGTGAGTTTATAAGCCAGATCACGGCTTAATCTTCTTCCGACTTGCCCCTTACCCCTTGCCCCTTGCCTTTTGGATAGTTGTTTTTTTGTCTCTAAAATCCTCTGGTAAGACTCCTCAACCCTCTGCCTTGTTTCATACCATTTTGATGCCAAATAATCTATGACCTTTTCAGGATTGCTCGGATGAAGTATTATATCTGCACCTGCCTTTAGCGCCATCAGACACGCGTGTTCTTCCTTGAATTTAATCGCATGCATGTTCATCGCATCAGTAATCACAAGCCCTTTAAATCCCATGTTACTCTTTAAAAGTCCTTCAATGGTTTTTTCTGAAAGACTTGACGGGAATTTTGAATCAATGGCTGGCACTTTCAAATGTCCCATCATAATCATCTTGACCCCTGCCTTTATTGCGCCGGCAAAAGGCTTGAGTTCTACTTCCTTCAGCCGGTTCATTTTTGCCTTTACAACAGGCAGTTCTTTATGTGAGTCCCTGCTTGTATCGCCGTGTCCTGGAAAATGTTTTGCACATGCAATAAGCCCATGGCTCTGGAACCCCTTTATGAATTCATTTCCGAACCATGCAACTTTTTGCGGATTATTAGAGAAAGCCCTTGTGCATATAATCGGGTTTTTGGGATTGGTGTTTACATCAACTACAGGAGAAAATATAACGTTGATTCCAACGGCTTTTGCCTCCTGTGCGATTATGCGTATTGATTTTCTTAAAAGTGCAGTATCGTTTTTGTTTTTTTGATTGACTGCATTAGCAATAGCCATTGCAGGCGGGAAAACAGTCCCGCCTTCAATCTGCTGTCCAAGCCCCCTCTCAAGGTCTGAGGCTATAAAAAGCGGTATTTCAGCGGTATCCTGTAGTTTTTTTATTGCCTTGCTGATTTCTTTAAATTTACCGCCAAAGACGACAAAACCGCCAACCCCCTTTCTTACGAGAGACTGATAGTAATTAAATTTTTTATTAATCTCTTTACCGTCAAGGCGGGCAATTATGAACTGGGCAATTTTTTTCTTAAAATCTGCTTGCATTATCATACTTTTCCTAATTTTAATTTTACCAAATACAAATGCAAAAATAATTGCTACATTTTACTCAATTTACTTTGTTTTTTTTCAAGTTCTAAAAGATTGCTGCGGGCAAGGGAGAAATCAGGTTTTAAGCTCAGGGCAGTGAGATATGCACTTTTAGCCTCTTCATATCTTCCTGAGAGATAGTAGGCATAACCAAGGTTATTATATACCCGTGCTTTACTGGGAGATTTCCGGGCAGTATCCTCCCACAGGGCAATTTCGCTTCTATATGCGTGGTTCCGTGCGATGGTAAAAAAGCCAAGCACTAAAAGGAGAATTATCGTGCCTGCCCTGAATAATACATGTTTATACTGCATGAAACGAGTTTGTAAACTTCTAACTTCTACGAAAAGTGCAATGGAGACTCCCCATAAGGCAAGATAAAGCTGTCTTTCATTAGCTACATCAAACCGAGGTATAATGGAGTTGGTGGGCATAAGGTGCAGGAAAAACCATATGAGACCAAACCCGAGAAGACGTCTGCGATTGAGGGCGATAAATCCTGTGAGGGCAAGTGCAAAGAGGACACTCCCTTCAGCGATGAGTAATGGTGTCCACCTTGATAAAACAGGCAGGTCAGGGTCTATGTTCAAACGATTAATGAGAAACAGTCTTGATATAAGGTAACTAATGCCGTTTATCTGGCTTAAAAAATTATCCTTTATCCCTCTTATTTCAAAACCCGATAAAAGAAGCCAACTGTATCCATTATGAATGGCAAATATTAAAAACATTAAAATAAGTACCACCCAGTGTACTGCATGTTTTTTAAGAGCGAACTTGCATGTTTTCTCAGATATATATGCCTTTTCCCAGAGCAGTAGCGCGAGGGGAAGAGTTACGGCAGTTTCTTTTGTCAATACTGCGAGGATAAATAGGACAGGAGATACAACATAAAGCCAAAGCCGATTTTTTTTATCTGAGCCATAAGCAAAGGCAAAAAGGCTTCCAAGATAAAACATCGCCATCAACGATGTCGAACGCCCGCTTATATACGTCACAGCCTCGGTCTGAACCGGATGGAGGGCAAATAAGAGTGCGGTAATCAATGAGACACCCTTAGAACTATTACCTAAATGCGAGGTAAGCCTTAAGGAGAGTAGATAAACAAAAATTGCGTTTACTGAATGGATGGCTATATTTATAAGGTGAAACCCAAAAACCCCCATATCAGATGTCCAATTTATCATATAGGTGAATTTAAGAACAGGTCTGATGCCGACTGGGACATCTGCAAGCCATGTATGCCACGAGTGTACAACGGAATTATTTACAATTACGTTGAAATCATCAAATTGGTAAGAGCCCCAAAGGGAGTTTATATAGACAAAAGAAACAACTCCTGCAAGTATAAAAGACGGGTGCAAGTTTCTCATGGCGACTTGCCGTCTGGGGTAACAAGACTGAAGGCTTTATCAAGCATTACCTCTGCGTCCCACCATCTGTTAGGAGCATTCAGTAGGATCAGAAGCATGTTTACTCCATCACGTTCAGCCAGTGCTATCAGGCATTTACCTGCATTCAGGGTATATCCGGTTTTAACGCCAATAGCGCCCGGATAACGTCCTATGATTTGATTTGCATTTTCTATGTAGAAAAGTTGCCCATCAACGGTTGGTATATAAGTATCAGCTATCTTCACAAGTTCAGAAAATATTTTGTTTTTGAGTGCAGCCTCTGCAAGGATTGCAAGGTCATTGGCTGTTGAGTATAGCTGTGGGTGGTTATGACCGCACGCATTGGTAAAATGTGTTTTTTTCATGCCTAATTGTTTAGCACGGCGATTCATGAGGGCAACAAACTTTGACTCGCTTTCTCCGACATGCTCTGCGAGTGAGCGGCAGGCATCGTTGGCAGACTTAATGAGTGTTGCAACAAGCAGGTAGCCCACCTGCATCTTGTCGCCCTTCTTAATCCCGAGACGGCTGCCTGTTTCTTTTTCGGCAGTTTGGCTGATTGTAACAACCTCGTCCAGCCTGCCTTTTTCAAGCACAAGCAGGGCGGTCATTATTTTAGTAAGGCTTGCTGGTGGAAGCTTACGGTTGGGCATATGCGACCAAAGCGTTTTCCCGTTGACCCTTAATAAATAAGATGATGAAACTTCAGGAAAGGGGTCTGCAACATCTTTGGCATCTGCCTCTGGGACAAACACAAAAAGACATAAAAAAAAGCCTGCAATGACACAGATTGCTCGCATAGAAAGATTTTCGCAGAGAAATATTTACCACCCGAACAGTTTTTTGATTTTATCAACCTTATCTTTTGCTTTATCCGTTATGTTTTCACGGGGTTGTGCAGTATAGTCCCTGCCTTTTGAGGTATAGCCCCTGCCTTTTGCGGTGTAATCTCTCCCAATGCATTGACCGTCTCCAAGACGCTTACCGGAGAGCTTTATTACGCTTGTGCTGACATCACCGGTTGCGTGGAGGGTTTTCTTTGCTATGATGCCCTCATAACTATTCCCGTTGTATACGATTCCGCCGTTTGCTTCATCTGTAAAGGAGCCGCCTACGGCATTATAAACACACTTATATTTCCACGTTATTTTATTTCTATTTCTCTTTTGTTCTTTTATGCACTCTCCAGTCCCGGTTATTGCAGTAAGAGCAGAAGGCTGCTCCTCTGTTATGCATCCTGCGGATTTATTCACACCCTCTAACTGATAGAGCGGCTGGACCTTACTGTCTTTAGAAGTAAATTTATGAGCCCTTTCTTCTGTGAACTCCCATTCGCCTATCTGTATGTTTAGTTTGCCGAATTTACTGTCACACTCGGGGTTTTCTATCTTCCAGTCTTTTAAAACGCATGCGCCAGCATCTGCTGTTGGCACAGGAAGCCTGAAGAGTTCTTCTGCTCTGTGCTGCTGTTCTTTCCCTTTACGCTGCAGTTCTTTCTGTTTCTGTTCAGCGAGCTTAGCTTCTTCTTGTGCCTTTTTCAGATCAGATTCGGATAAGGTAACAGACTGGTCACCAAACTTATAGACGGTTTCACCTTTTTTTTTGCATTCACCAATGCGCCGCCCGGTAAGGAGTATCGTAGAGGTCATGGGTTTTTCACCTTTTTCTGTATACCTTGTACGAATAGTTCCTTTATAGTTATTGCCTTCGTAAGTAATTTCACCCTCTCCTTCAGTTGTAGAATTTTTCTCGGTACAGTATATTTTCCATGTTACTTTGTTTCCAACCACCTTCTGTTCCTTTACATCACATTTTTTATCTTCCTCAGAAGTTTTAGGAACGAGGTCGCCCTTTGTAACGCAGTAAGTCATTTTAGTTTGTGGCATTTGGAATGGCGCCCCTTCCATTTTTATTTCCGTAGTGGTTTCCCACTCGCCTTCTGCTATATTTACATCAGCAAATAAAGCGACAGGCAATGATAAAACTATTGATATAAAAACTGCAGACATTACAATACAGAACCTTTTACTTTGCATATGCCCTCCTTTTTTATTCAGCCGTATTGTCAAGATTAACCACTCTACTCTACGAGTCGTAGACGAGTCGTAGACAGAGAAAACATTCATTGAAAATTTATCATTGAAAAATTAGCATTTAAAATTTGCAATTTGAAATGATAATTGATAATTTTGTAATAAAAAACCCTCTGTGCCCTCAGATTTGAGAACACTGAAAAATTCTCTGTGGACTCTGTGGTTTCATTTTTTCTTTCCAGTTTTCATGAAACTTTCAACATTACCTGTTTAGCTATAAGTTTATTTTAAAGCATCCTTCCCATCCGTTTGCACGGCAGTTCGCTTTCCCTGCATAAACTTGTTATTCTCTGTAAGTTCTCATCGCTTAGTTTTGATATGGCTATGAGGACTTTTTGTATGTTTTTATCCCTTGTAATTTTTGAAATGTCTGCGCCTGAGCCGAGCACTGACATGCCGTAAATCTTTCTTCCGGTCTTTGTCGGGTCGTCGTCTATAAAACCAATGACTTTATAGTGCAGTTCAGGATTATTTTTAATCTCCCTGAGAAGTGCATTACCTGCATCACCCGCGCCGAAGATAAGTACCCTCTCTCCTTTAGTCTTCTGGAGTTCCGCAAAATGCTCACGCAGCACCCTTAAAATTCCCCTTACGCTTGTGACGAGGACAATGAGCGTCAACCAGTATATGATGAAAACTGCCCTTGAGTAGCCTATAAATCTTGTAGTCAGGACAAGGATTACCACTGTTGCAAGCGTACCCATCGTGGCTGCCTTAAAGATGGAGACGACATCAGAAAGCCCGATGTACTTCCATATTTTTTTGTAAAGACCAAAATAATAAAATGAACCGAGCTGTACCAATATAAGTATTGGGAGCGATTTTGTGATAAGTTCCTGATTTATGGGCACGATAGTGCCTTCAAACCTCAGCAGGTATGCGGAGATGTATGCAACGGTGATGAGTACAAAATCAATAATGACCTCTACTATCTGTCTTTTATAAAAAATCGTAGTATTTAATATAGTCTCATTATTTTTCCCCAGTACCTTTCCCTTGGCAAGTTCCATTTCTTCCTTTGAATATACCTTTGCCTCACTGAGAAATACACCGAGGAAGAAGAGAATAATCAGCATCAGAACCCCGATTATTGTAGTTATATACAGATTAAAATGCAGATAGGTTATTGCAAGGGCGCCTGCGATTATGCTCAATGCGTATAGTAAAAGCACTGCCTTTCTTTCTGAAAGCCCGAGGATTACAAGTCTGTGTGAGGTGTGGTCTTTCCCTCCCTGAGAGATAGGCCTGCCTGTCAGGTTTCTCATTATAGTAACCAGTGTGGTGTCAAAAATCGGGACCGCAAGCACGAGGACGGGAATAGCTATTGTGATAATTGAATTAGATGCATACTGATAAGTGCCCATTATGGAAAGTGCCCCTATCAGGAAGCCTAAGAACATGCTTCCGCAGTCACCCATGAAGATACTGGCAGGGCTGAAGTTATATCTTAAGAAACCGAGCGAAGCACCAGCAATAATAAAAGACATAACTGCGAGATCCCATCTATTCTGCGTTGCTGAAGCTGCTGACATGACACAGGCAGTGATAAAGGCAATTCCTGCGGAAAGCCCGTCCATATTATCAAGCAGGTTAAAGGCATTTGTAACAGCTATAATCCATAACACAGTAAGAGGCAGTGCTATAACAGGTGTAAACATCTCTATCCTTATCCCGAAAAAAATAGCAATAACAGCGGCTGCAATCTGAGACAGGAGTTTTGTATAAGGCTTGATAGGATTCAGGTCGTCAATTATCCCGACGGCAAAAAGAAAGGTTCCGCCCGCCAGTACCCCAAGAAAATTGTTTGTATGGGGTGCAAAAATTGCGGATGTGATTATGATGGAAAAATATATTGCAATCCCGCCAAAAAGTGCTATGGGGGTTTTGTGCCATCTGTCTTCACGCGGCTTTGCAACCCTGCCGTATTTAAGTGCGAGCATCCGCACTAACGGGGTGAATATCAGCGACAGGACAGCAGAAATGAAAAAGGGGATTATAATGTTCACGTTTAACGGCTCTTATAATACTCTATTACGTCTCTGATTATACTATCAAGTGAATGTTTTGGCTTATAATCTATAAGTTTTTTTATTTTTGTGAGGTCAGGAACACGCCTCATCATATCTTCAAACCCCTCTTCGTATGCCTCGTTGTATGGTATATGCTGTATCTCGGATTTACTTTTCGCGAGATGTTTTACCTTCAGCGCAAGCTCTCCTATTGTTATTTCCTTATCGCTTCCGATGTTGATGACCCTGCCTACAGCCTTATCCGTCTGGCTCAGTTTTACGAGCGCGCTCACAGTGTCTTTTACGTGAGAGAAACACCTTGACTGCT
>JACROO010000052.1 GCA_016214355.1 Nitrospirota bacterium
CCTGATACACGCGTGCCTGAATTTCCAAAGGCACTTACCCTGAAACAAGGCGTCTGGGCAGTGCCGTAAATGTCAATATTTTGCTGTATGCAGTAACTGTAGCTGAGACTTGATCCTGGCTGAAATCCGGGAAGCACTGCCTGTATGGCTGATATATTGTTATTGCCTGCCGCACATGTGCCGAGAGATGCAGTATATGCTGAGTTTTCTGAAAAGTACTGTTCTTCAAGCTGTCTCAGTGTTTCAAGGTTTGTGTATGCCTCTGCCCTTGCAGCCCTTTTTTGCACGCCGAGATAAGCAGGAATAGAAATAGCAGCGAGGATACCAATAACTGCAACCACTATAATCAGTTCTGTAAGGGTGAAACCTTTTTTGTTATTCATATTACCTCCTTTGTTATTGACACATTGTAAATTGCAAAATTAACAATTAGCATTTCAAATTTTTAAATGCTAAATTTGCAATGCTAAATTTAAAATGAATTTTTATGCCTTGATTAAGGATATAATCCACAATGCAAAACTTAGTATAAACGACAATACCCCATATAGGGCAACTTTTCTTGGCTTTCCATTATCATCAAATCCTTTAAATATTATGAAGAGAACACTCGCAATCCATCCTGTAAAGCTGATACCTGTAAGCACAGCCCAGAAGGGTGCCGGCGCCCTGTCAACAGTCAGTGCATGAAGATATTTGCTTTTTTCGGTATCTGCCTCTTCTGATTTTATTGAGCCTTCATTTATTAACATCCTCACACTGAGGTCTGCAATTTTCTCGTTGCACCTTTTTATCCATTCTTTGCCAGGGGTATAGAGACTCCTTGAGGCGTAAAAAGAGCTCCTTATAGAAGAATACGCTATGTTCGCCCAGTCAAGCCTGCCCTGTTTTTCAAACATCTCTCCGATATGCCACAGTCTCTTTGCAGACCTCTCAGTATAAGGCGGCCATGGGACGTAGAAATGCATTGCAATGTCATATTCCCTTATGGCAAGTTTATAGTCGGCTTTGGCAAGATGTTTTTCTGCATTAATAAAATGGCTTCTCTGCAAATAAAAGACCCTCCCCCCGATAATCAGGACAAGGGCAAAGATTAAAAAAAGACCTGCAGTAATAAATTTTTTTATTCTCACCTGCTGCCTTTTATAACTGCTTTGAGCATCTCAAACCTTAATTTCCACGGCAGACCTGCTGCCTCCCACACAATCTCCCTACTCATCTTGGAAGAGCCGGAGTTTCTCTCGTAAAAAATTATCGGCATCTCGCTTATTTTCAGTCCGGAATTTTTTATCCAGTAAACCATTTCTATCTGAAAGGCATAGCCATTGGATTTCACCCTGCCGAGGTTAACAGACTCAAGGGCTTTCCGGCTGTAACATCTAAAACCGCTTGTCAGATCCGTATAAGGAAGTTTAAGGAGTCTTGACGCATAAAGATTGCCGAACTTTGATATTAAGAGCCTGTGAAAGTCCCATCCAACGACACTTATCTTGCCGTCAATATATCTTGAGCCCATGACTAAATCATAACCTTTTTCCATCTCTTTGATAAACCATGGCAGTGTCTCGGGATTGTGAGAGCCGTCTGCGTCCATCTCAATAAAATAATCATAATTTTTCTCAAGCCCCCACTTAAAGCCTGCTATATATGCTGTGCCGAGACCAAGTTTTCCTGGTCTTTCAATCAAGAAGACCCTCTTCTCTGAGGACATGATATTCTTTACTGCTTCAGCAGTTCCGTCAGGGGAAGCATCATCAATTATGAGGATGTCAATGTCTTCATGTTTCAAGACAGAGTTTATTACTGCAGTAATGCTCCTCCTCTCATTATAAGTAGGTATAATTGTGAGGGCTTTATTCATAGATAAGATTATAGCAATTATCCTGCCAGTATGAAAAGCTCGGCGGAGTCGTTTATGCGTTATTATCCAAGTGAAAACTTTCCTTAATGGCCGTCCAGAATTCGTCCACCCTTTCCTCCCAGTTGAAATTTTTTGCATAGTGCAGGCATCTGCCCGACATCTCATTGTAACGTTTTTGATCCTCCAGTAATTCAACAACCATCTGCGCGGCTTCCGATGGCGAACCGACTAGAAAACCGGTTTCACCGTGACGAATGGAATCGCGTAGACCAGGCACATCATAGCCGATTGCAGGAACGCCGACGGATGCAGCTTCTATTACATTAATGCCGAATCCTTCACGCACGCTCGGAACCAGCAATATATGCGAACGCCCCAGTAATGAGTATTTTTCATCGTCGCTGTCCCATCCCCAGAACTTTATTCCCTCCAACCCCTCTGCTGCTCTTTTCAGCGTTTCCTCATCCGGGCCTCTGCCGATCATCCAGAGTCTTATATTGGGCGCATCCTTTTTCACCTTTTTAAATATCTCTATAGCATCGCCTGGTCCCTTTGTGATCTTTAACCTCCCAAGAAATACCAGCGTGGGGTTGTCTTCCTTTTTTAAAGAAACGTCTGCAGGAACACGCTTTATTCCGTTCATAACAACATCAACATTTTTAAAACCTATATATTCAAGATCCTTTTTTGTAGAATTAGAGACTGTAATAGTCGCTTTTTTTCTGTAAAATCTTAGCAGCATAGGTTCGATAATATATGGGATAACCCCAATAAAACCCAACTCTCTTAACCAGAATTCCTTATAGAGCTGGTGGATAAGAATCATTGAATTTGACAACATAAATGTAAAAAATCCTATACCATTAAATTCATCAATGATTCGGGCAAATCTTCTTCTATTTTTAAAGGCATAGAGAAATCCCCAAAGATGAGCTGTTACCTCATTACCTTTTCTAATATACCTGACCCCATCTGTTATCTCTTCTGGTAAACATCCCGGGAAACTACTTGCAAATACTACAACTTCACATTTGTAGTTATTAACCAGTCCGCGCGAAATCTCGTGGGTATATATCTCGGCTCCTCCTCCGGAAGGATTGGCAATATCACGCCTGTTAAGAATAAGTATCCTCATCTCCAATTTGTCCTGTTATGCCTTTCAACTACTTCTTCGAGATAATTCTCGTACTTCTCCGCAATCTTGTCCCATGTAAAGCCCTTTGCGTATTCCTTCGCATTTTTTCCCATTTCTCTTCTAAGAACTGGGTTGTTAAGGAGAATTTTTATTTTTTCTGCAAGATCAGCAGGGTCTCCTATCCTGAATGATACCCCGAAACCTGCCTCAACGGCATATCTTAATTCGGGTATGTCGCTGACAATAACGGGCTTTCCGCAGGCTGCTGCTTCAAGTACGACGATGCCCTGGCCTTCATAACGTGAAGGAACAACCAAAAAACTCAATTTACTCAAAAACTCGATCTTCTGGGTGCCTTTTACCAATCCTACCCATCCGATATTGCTCCTGTCTTTCAGCATTTCAAGAAACCTCTTCCTGTCTCTTCCGTCTCCTGCGACCTTAAGCTTCACCGGTACGGTTTTCATTGCATTTTCAAGTATATCCAGCCCCTTCTGGTATATATCAATTCTTCCCATATACCCGATATAGTCGCCGTCAGCTGATACATCCGTCCGCAGAAAATCTTCATCTATTCCGTTACTCAGTGTACGAGACCTGGAGAGCCGGTATCTCGTCGCAAGAATATTGTTAACGACAATTATATTTTTGAATTTTAAAGGATAATATTTTTCCATCAAATAAAAAGGTATCCCAATAATGTTATATTTTTTGAGAATTTCTTTACCCAAAAAATTCTGAATCTGGAGTATTACACACTTATTGAAATTAAATTTAAAGCCAAAGAGAGGGTTCCATGGCGCAAAATCTTCGATAACGGCATCATAATCCCTGTAATGTTTCCTCAAGAAGCTATTGGCAAAAAAGGCATAATAAAAAGTGCTCAAAAGATAATTATGAATCCCCGTCCCTACAAAATGAATTTTCACATTCGCTTCCTCGTAATCTTTTGCACCGGGGTATTTGCCGCATACGATCGTTATTTGATGTCTCGTTGCAAGCCTCCTGTAAATCTCATAGGCCCTGATTGCGCCCCCTCCTCCAACCCAGGGATTTCGAATATGGTCATATATGAGATGGAGGATTCTCACTCAGTCCTTCCGTTTAGAAGCTTCAAATACAGCCTCTCGTATTCTTCTACCATCCTCTTTATGTTAAAAAACTTTACCTTCTCCTTAGAGATGTTCCCACTGCCATCGCCTCAAGGATCACATTGGGCAGTCCTTCATAGACAGAGGGAAGGACTAGAAGGTCTGATGCCTTGACGAGCTGGACCGCACCTGGAATATATCCCATCAATCTGAACCTTTCGTCTCCTCTAACGAGCTTCGTTATCTCATTCTTCATCTCTCCATCGCCTATTATGAGCGCGCAAAAGCTCGATCTTCTTATATTCTTTACCGCCCTGACCAGATGTTCTATCCCCTTTCTCCTGACGAGGGCACCCACGAAGACTATGTAATATACGTCTTCGGAAAGTCCGAGGGTTTTTCTCAGCTGCTTCTTTGACGGTAATTCCCCGAAGGTCTCTGTATTGATTCCGTTGTATACGACCTCCACTCCCTTCACGCCGTACCCCTCGAGTTGAGACCTTAGATACCTGGAATTCACGGTAACCGCATCGGACTGACGGTATGCCCATAAGAGAATTTTCCTCTTCAGTCTGCCCCATTTAACTTCATAGTCATACAGCTCCTTAATGCTTGTCCTGAGTGAGGCGAAAAAAGAGGGTCTACGGGCGACCGTTTTGAGCGCCACGGCCGAAAGAAAGACGGAATACTCAAGCCATGCCTGAACTACATGAGGTTTTAACGTCGAGATAGCATCCCTCAGTCGGCGGCACGCCCTTAGGGTCTGCCTTTCATTCGAATCAATCATGCCGTAAACGCCCACGTCTTTTTTTAATTCAACGTACCTTTCCCCTCTTCTTTCGGCGATGAAAACATAAGGCTCGAATCGTTCCCTGTCGATATTGTTGACGAGGTTAAGGAGCTGGCGCTCTGCGCCTCCCCTGCCGAAGTGGTCTATCACGAAAAGAACCCTCAGCCTCTCCACGTCTCTAACCACCTTAGAAAAAAATAGAGTACGAAAAGCTTATGCCAGAGATATATTTTCCTACTCTGCTGATCTTCTATCAGTTTCTTAATATATGATCTTTCAATATACTCATTCTTCGGGAACTCCAGTAGCCGATCTGCAAGATATGTTGTCATCAGAAAGTCGCCGGGGATATCAAACCCTTGTTTTCTTTCCAGCTCGAGCTCACGCGGTAGGTATTTGCGCGCAATCTTTTTGAGAATGTATTTCTTGATGCCGTTCCTTATTTTAAACTGTGCCGGAATGTGGCGGAACGCATACTCCGCTATTCTGTAATCCAGAAGGGGGCACCTGACTTCAAGAGAATTGAACATGCTCGCCCTGTCGACCTTGACCAGTATATCGTCGGCAAGCTCGGTCTTGATATCCGCATAACACATCCGGTTAAGGAAGTCGTAATTCCTACTCATAAAAGACTCCCTATACCGTGCAGGCTCGCCCGCGTCTATCATGCGTCCGAAATCAGCCGTAAAGAAACTGCCCTTTTCATCATTTTTAAATATCAGGGAAGGATATACAAAGCAGGCATTGTCACCATAAGAGATGCCGTAGAGGGTATTCTTGCCGAATCTCCCTTCGGGTATGAACGAAGAGGCCCATCCTGCGAGAGATTTGATCGACTGTGGAGCAAGATCGCCGAGTTTCCTCGCAAGGAGTGCTGATTTGTAATGAATGTATCCGCCGAAAATCTCGTCGCCGCCGTCGCCCGAAAGCGCAACGGTCACATGCTTCCTCGTATATTTCGAAAGGTAATACGTCGGGAGGATCGAATTATCGTAAATGGGTTCATCCAGAAGTCCCGAGACGAATTCAAGGTCATTTGACAGATCAGGCTTGACGACGATCTGGGTATGAATGGTTCCGAGGTGTTTCGCCACAAGAGAGGCATAATTGAGCTCATTCCTCGTGCTGCCCTCAAAACCCACGCTGAAGGTCTTTATGCCACCCCCGTGAATCCTGCTCATAAAGGCCGCTACAAGGCTCGAATCGATGCCCCCGCTCAAGAAAGCGCCCAGCGGCACATCACTGACAAGCCGTCTCCTCACAGCATCGCCGATGAGTTCTTCGATGTCTGCCAGAAACTCTTCCTCACTCTTCGGAAAGTGGAACTCCGGCAAGTCCCAGAACTGCTCGACGGTCAGACTCCCCTTTTCAGCTTCATACACGAGGTAATGCCCCGGCCGGAGTTTTTTTACATCCCTGACTATGCACATTTCTCCCGGGATATACCCCAGCGAAAAATAAAAATTCACTGCCTCTTCATGGATGTCGGTTGGCACGCCCGCAACAAGGATTTGTTTGAGTTCCGAAGCGAAGATGAACCGACCTTTATGGTTCGAGTAAAAAAGGGGCTTTTTCCCAAGGCGATCTCTGGCCAGAAAGAATTTTTTCTTCCCGCCGCGCTCATCCAGTATGCCAAAGGCGAACATGCCGTTGAGAAACCGAACGCACTCCGCCCCCCACTTCTTGTACGCATAAATAATGACCTCAGTATCGGAGTTGGATCTGAAAACAGATCCGCCGGACTCAAGTTCTTCTCTGAGTTCCTGAAAGTTGTAAATCTCACCGTTAAAGACGATGTGGATTTTTCCTTCGTCGTCAGGCATCGGCTGATGCCCTGCAGGCGAAAGGTCGAGGATAGAAAGCCTCCGGTGGCCGAGGCCGGTGGTCTTGTCTGCGCTGATGTATGTGCCCTCGTCATCCGTCCCCCTGTATGAAATACATTCGGTGGCCGCCCGAATCGTTTCGGGAGAAACAGGGCTATGGGGCGAGTGAAGGCCGAAGATTCCGCACATTTACTTACGCCCTCTCACAGCAACAGGCGGTTCCAGAGAAAGCACAGAAGCTTCTTCACACAGTCCCTCTTTCATTTCAACAAACACCTTTTGACAGCCTTTTCCTTTGGCAAAAACCGGACACCATTTTGGCCGGAAAACAAACCCACACTTCAAATATCTCAGAGAGTCGGAATTCTCTTTTAAAAGTGCGTCCTCGTATGCGGGGAAAACAAGTATTTTCAAAAACTCTTTGATTTATCATTATTATATTATCTTATTACTTTCCCCCGATAAAATAATAACCGCTCGCAAAAAGCGCGTTATTTCTTTTCCGTTTTAGAACAAGGTCAAAGTATTTCACCCAGACAAACATAAACCGGGCAGCTATGCCAAAAAGCTCGGAAAGAAACTTACCGTCGGAAAATGCCCTGAAAAAATCAGTTATCGCCCATGAAAGACCGGACCCTGACCCCATGAGACAGCCGGAGTCCAGACGTTTAAAGCTTTTGCACAACGTCCGCAGCCCCTCTTCCGTAAACCTCCAGTAGTCTGCAGGGTCAGGATGATATCCCTGCATGAAAGGCGTCGCAATATAGACCATCCCTCCGCTCTTAAGAACCCTGAAGAATTCGTTCACGACAAGCCAGGGATTTTCAACATGTTCAAGCGTTCCCGTACAGATAATACAGTCGAGACTGCCGCTTCGAAACGGCAGATGATGTATGTCTCCTATAACCTTCGTGTTATTGGTTACGAATCTGTCGAACGTTATGATATCCGGAGAAATCAGTCTACCGCCACTGCCTATATCGGCAATCAGCGAAGCACAAGGCAGCCGTTCAAGAAGGGCATTGAGATGTTCTTCATTCGGAAGGGTAGGGTTCGGCAGGTAATGCCAGATCCCCGCCCCCATTCTATGATAAGGCATACACTTTTTTGCGATCTGAATCAGTCTTCACATTGATTAACCTCCGTGATGAATCTCGGTATGGAGTCTATTACCTGATAACTGCAACCGCACTCGGCACAAGCAAGTATCCCTTCAATAATCTCATCCCCCGATTCCACAGTGCCTAAGATACGCAAATGTCCTTTGCAGTCGGGACATGCGAGAAAGTCGATCATCTTCTTTTTCATCTCATTCCCAGGTGATCCAATGTCTGTTCAGCAATCCACCATGTGGCAATTGCTATGATGCGTTCCTCATCAAGGATCGTGGGGAAATGCCTCCAATTCTTGCCGAAGGCGAACCTTTCGCCCTGAGAAATCTCCTTATCGCAGCTGTGCATGCTTCCTATACACCCCGTTCCTGACACTACGCCTTTTTATATTGAGAAACCTCTTTCCACGAGGCATTATAAATCAGCTCCTCATATCTTTTCACAATCTCTCCAACCTCATATTTTCTGGAAATTTCATAGCCTCTCGATACAAAGCTTTCGCGAAGGCACTTGTCTCTCAGAAGCCTGCCTATAGCGACGGCCATACCGTGGACATCGCCTACGGGCACAATCAGCCCATTGTCCCCATCAGTTATTATCTCCGATGGTCCATAAGGACAATTTGTTGAAACAATCGAAACCCCACAGGCCATTGCCTCAAGGAGCACGTTGGGAAACCCTTCGAAATCGGAAGGGAGCACGAGAACTTCCGCATTGCGCATATACTTGTAAGGGTTTATCTCGAACCCTTTGAATATCACCCTGTCGCCGATGTTCAATGAGCCGGCAAGGTCTCTTAACCCTTTCTCCTCCTCGCCTTTCCCCAAGATCATGAGATCAATGTCAAACTCATTCTTTATAATACTAAACGCGTGAATCAGCAAAGGGATATTTTTTTGCTTGGTGAGCCTTCCCACAAAAACGATATAGGGACTGCTCGACTCGATTGCCTCAGCGGCGAGGCTTTGTATCACCGAAGAATCCAGGGGATTATATATCACGTCTATCTTATTCTCGGGAAGCCCGAGCATGGTTAATTCCGTTTTCAACCCCTCCGAGACGGCTATGATGTGCGCTGCAAAGCGATAAAATACTTTGATCATCGTTTTCGCAACGTTCATTTTCACTCCGGCGCCGAAGAGGGCGCCGATATTCTCGAAGATTGCAACGCGCTCACTCAGGATAATCTTTCTTCTATGAGACAAGAGATTGGACAGAACATTCAAAATGTTCGCCTCCCACATAAAACTCACAACGACCTCTGGCCCCTCTTCAGCCATAATTCTTCTCAGCCTCAGGATTAACCTTGGCATTTCAGGGCCTATCCTGCATCCTGACATACCGGCGACATAGGTCATATCTCAGTAACACCAACGAGGGAATAAAGGTATCTCTATTGAGATATTTGAGTATCTCTATCAGAACCCTTTCAGCCCCTCCTCCCGCCAGGGCAGTCGTCATAAAAAGGGCTTTAATCTTTCTTATGGCCCACTCCTATGATATCCCCGTCAACGAACATATCTTTCGTAAACCGCGAGTGCAGGATATAATTTACTGCCTTGAAAAAGAATCTTGCAAAGGGTGATAAAGCCACTACAGGGAGGATGCGTACATCAGTGAAACCACATACCAGTAAAATCTCCCTCAAGCTCGATGCGGTAAAGCCGACCTCATGCGTAAATTCGCCGTATCGCCCCTGGTTCCCAAGGAGAGGCGACCCTGAATTCGGCACCTCAATCAATATCATGCCGCCCTTGTTTAATCTGAGGTTGATCATCTCGATAAGTTCAATAATCTCATCTTTGAACAAATGCTCAAGCACATGGAAAGAACATATAAAATCGTATTTGTTATTCGAGCTTTTGAGAAAATCAAAGATATCGGAATGGGAAACACTATTGATCCCCAACTGTGAGGCAACCTCCAGCTGCTGGGGCGAGGTGTCGACACCAAATATATTTTCGTAACCATTGTCGAGTAGATATTTCAGGAAATAGCCTGGCCCTGAACCAAGCTCCAAAATTGTTGATTTTTTATTCGGGGGCAGTATGGTCTTATAATTCAATTCATAGAGTTCAGACTGGTAGGAGAACTCTTTAAGATAATCCTTTTTTCTATAAACCTCTGAATAGGTTTCCACATATCTTTTATATATCTTTTCTCTATAAGAGGCTGTCATTTTAATTTTGAAATCTTCTTAATTTTATTTTTTGGTAGTAATTCGCAATCCATATTTCAAAGGGACAGACGAAAATTCCAGTTTGCAACCTGATAAAACTTAACATCGCAAAGACAAGGGCAAAAAACTTGACAACCACACTGGACTTGGGAAATATAAATAACAATTTGGCATAGTTGTCTATCAAGGTAATTCTTTTTATCTGTTCTCTGCCGAGCCATGGAAGCTCCATCGTACCGGCAAGGATGTCAAACTTGCTCCAGTCTTCATATCCTTCAGGGAATGAAAAACTTTTCTTGAAAGATTCCGTATTAATGGGTGCCCCCGGATAAGGAACATAGATGCCTATATTGAAATTTAGCCTGAAAGGATTGGCCTTAAACATCTTTAAAACAAAAAAGATAGTTTCTTTAATATCTTTTTCATCTTCCCATGGAAAACCCACTATCCCGGACGCATCAACTGTCAATTTCTTAAATTTTGATAGTATCCGGGTTTTTTCCAGGATTAATGCCGGCGTAAACTTTTTTGCTATTTTCTCCAGCGTTTTTTTATTTCCAGACTCCCACCCCATAAAAATAGCTTCAACTCCTAAATCAACAAGCTGAGAAATAAAATCTTCGGAAATATAGTCAACTCGCAGGTCAACCCACTGGCATATGATACCGTTATCTTTCAACCTTCTCAGTATCTCAAGACCTCTTTTTTTGTTAGTGAAAAAATTATCGTCATCAAAGGTTACCGAGTTTATTCCTGTCTTTTCTTTAATTTGTGTTAATTCATGTACAACTACATCAATAGAGTGGGCACGCCATTTGCGCATATTAAATTTTTGATTGTAGCAAAAACCACAACTATGCGGACAACCTCGTGAGGTTATGAAACAGAAATTCATATCCGTCTTGTTTTTCCTGACATATTTGTTTATCTCAATCAGCGACCAGTCTTGTCTGAAGTTATCTACTTCGGTCTCAAAAGACCGCATGGGAGTAATGACAGTTTCATTTTTTTTAATAAATGCAAGACCATTAATATCATTAGGAGGATTAGTCGCGTCTCTTAATAAATAACCAGCGAGTTCCAATGCTGTTGTCTCTCCCTCCCCGATAATGACATAATCAACAAAGGCGAACTTGAGACATTCCTCAGGCATCAGAGACGGATGTATGCCGCCCCATACAATTTTTAATTCAGGTTTTCTGGTCTTGAGCACCAAACTCATTCTTGAACTCAGTGTTATTTGCTTGCCGGTCATAAGGGAGAAACCAATAAACAGAACTGATTCGTCAGAGACTATCTCCTCTACGGCGCTACTAATTTCACTCTCTCTGATGTGATGTATCTTCACATTGAATCCATGCTTTTTAAGATTTCCGCCGACATAGAGGATACCGGAAGGGGGACGAGTCATGTCTTCAAGTCCAACCCTGAAAGGTGCTGCTACATTTATAAGATGAATAGTTCTCGATGTCATACTGTTAGAGACATTCTACATCAATTCTGCATTAAAATAAAAAATGTCCTGTATGCAAACGATGAGATTTCTCTCACCTCCCTTGATATTGTGCCTTTGGCTCGTCATAATTCAAGTTCTTCAAGACTTAATTGCTTATATCTCTTTTCCATAGACATTTAGGATACCATTTTCTTGTCGGCTTCCCCAAGCGTTGCACTTCGTTATTGAACCCGCGAAGATTTTGGTGAATTATAAATAATCCTCTTCAACATCTTCAACTCCATCCCTGTCTTCTGCGAAATTGCATCAAGCATATCAATGTCCTGCTGCTCAAAACTCTTTGTCAATATTAAGGAAATGAAATATCCAATTAGATAGAGCAGGAGATACAAGGGCATCATCCATAGATATAGCGGCAAAGACTTTGCCGCAGCATAAACAATCAGCCCGATAATTGCCGATGATATGACAGGTTTTACATACTGAGTAGTAAATGGGTGAATGCCGCTCATTCTATAAAGCATGAAGGAGATGATTATGTTCATGGCAAAATATGACGCGAGTGTGGCGGCTGAGGCGCCCGCATTGCCGAGCCCCATGTATTTTATGAGAATATAGTTGAGGATGATGTTGAGGACGGTTACATAGGCTGAGACCCGCATCAAATCCCCCGACCGTCCCATTATTATCATGAGGGTTACATTGGCGCCCATGAAGGCGTGAAACATAAAACACGCTGAAAGCAGTCTAAGGGATGTGGCAGAAACTGCATAACGCCCATCAAATATAAAGGATATGGTCATTTCAGGAAAAAAGAACAGGACAAAGAATATGGGCAGTGAGGCTGAAAAGACCCACTTAGTGAGTATCTGATAGGTCTTTTTAAGTTCATCCTTCTGCCCTTTAGCATACATCTGCCCTGCCGCAGGCATATATACAAACTCAAGGGCAGCGAGGGGAAAGATTATGAGTTTGGCGAGGGTCATTGCCACATTATAAATGCCTGCCTCCTCGGCAGGGGCGTATCTGCCGAGCATTAATGTGTCGCACCATGTGAGCACAATGCCGAGGATGTTCACAATGAGCAAAGGGACTGAAAACCTCAGAAGTTCCCCTGCTGAGACATCAAGAACTGAATGCCCTGCCTGAAGACCAATCCTATTTGAATAATAGACCGTAAGTGAGACAAAGACAATAAACATGGCAGCAGAATACGCAATGGATATGCTAAGGACTGAAATCCTGAACATGAAAAGAAAAATCAACAATATAAGAAAAGACAAAGGCTGTCCAATGTGAATGAGCATGGAGATAAAAGCTGATATAAAACCTACTCTTACGGCTATCCGGGCTATGGACGCAGCCTTTACATCCTCGCCCCTGCCCAGAAAAATGGAGACATATCTTGTGATGCCCTCCTGAATGCCGAGAGCGGCAAAGGCTGCCACAAGTCCGCCCGCGCCGATCACAATAGAGTAAAGCCCAAGCTCCTCTGTAGTAATATTTCTAACTATCAGAACCTTTGTGGCAAACCATAAAAGTATGCTGGCAACCATCCCAAAAAAGACAAGGATAGTCCCCTTGGCAGTACTCTTTAGCGAGGAGTTAATTACCTCAGACATAACGGTTCATTATAGCAGAATCTATGTCAGGTTCACTTATACTTATATTGTGTCTTATACCATTCTTCAATGTCTTGTACTTCTCTTTTTGTCTTTATATCTGAATTGTAAACCGCATCTTTAAGTTCGCTGATAAATTTATTTACTGCCTCTGCCCCCTTTTTTTCATATAGGAATTGCACATAATCTTTTATTATTTCATACTTCAATGCCCTGTGGGCAATATAGATGGCAAGCCTGTAAAAATAATCAGCGTCTTTTGTATTTTCAGCAGCAAGAAAATCCGCATATTGCCAGACAGTGAAGGAGTAACTTTTAAAAACCTCTGCTGTCAGAATATCTGCGTTGTTCCCTGTAATCAGCGGCAGATAATCTATTTTTTCAAAGTCATTTTTAAATTTTTCCGCAAATTGGAAATTACTGTCTTTAGGCGAAAGTATGGATACGAGGACATAACCTCTCACATCAAAGTTGTCCTTAATACTCCGGGGAAGAGAACCGATACTGCTCGCATATAACCTTCCCTGTCTCGCAATAGACTGAAAATACTTCACAGATGTCCTTTCTGTTTTATAAAACTCAGGATACCATTGGAAAAATTTCTGGTGAGGAGAAAGCTGAAGGCGGAAACTGCTGCTCCCTGAAGACGCATCCATATATACAACATCGTCTCTAAGTCTCTCAATGCCAAAACCGTAAAAGCCTAAAAAAGAGGGATTGTCCCCGAAGGCAAAATAAAAACTTTTTGGTTTTAAGACCTTTGATACATCCTTAATCCAGTTATACGCTGTGAAATAATCCGAAAGGGATGATTCCCGGATAGAGACAGAGACATAAATTATCTGAAAGATAATTAATCCAGCCACGACTGCCCCTGATATAAAAGATGAGCGCACCTTTATTTTCTCATAGCACTTAAATAAGCCTGCTGCAGCAATAACTGCAACTATCGGAACTAACTGCAAAAAATACGGGCTGACAATAAAAAGGTCATGATAAGTTGGTTCTTTTGCGCCTGTAGTCATCTTAGCAAGGAGCAGCCATATTGCCATGGAAATTAAAATATACCCTGAAATCTTTCTGTCTTTTATAATACCTGCTATGCCCGATAATACAAAAAACCAGATAAGAGGATGCATCTCCTTTGACAAAATCAATCCGACATTTTTTATAGAATAAAGCCAGCCGATGCCCGGGCCAGACATCCCTTTAATTCCCACGATGGTGTTTCCTGAGTAATCTGCACTGAAAAATACAGTAAGGAAATCCCTGAAGGAATAAACAGCAGAATAATTTATAAAGGCATCTGCAAGACTTCTGAGATATAAGTAAAAATATACGGAAAACCCAGCCAGGAATAAAATTATGCTTAATGCAACAGTGCCAAAAGGCAGTTCCTTTCTCCGGATAATAATCACATAAAGTATGGGGATAAGCATAAAACCAATTGTATGATGATTCCCCATGCCGATGCCAAGGATAAACGCTGAGATTAAGATATATTTAAAAAAATTTTTTTCTCTTACAGCCCTCAGTCCGAAATAAAAAATAAACATGATTAAAAATGTATTTAATGTATAGACCTCTGCCTTGGAAGACTCCAGAATGAAATTCGGGGAGGCAAAAATTATGAGCGGCGCAAATATGCTTATGACATAATTC
>JACROO010000056.1 GCA_016214355.1 Nitrospirota bacterium
ATGGACGCCTGAAAAAGCTTTAGAGCAACACCTTTAAATGTCATGTTGCCTTTTAGTAAACCCCGTTAGAAAGGACGGGGCTTTCTAACGGGGTAAATAGTTCTATTCAAGAAACCATAAAATTTGCAACATGACGTATAAAAATCTTTGCTGCTTTCTAAAGGTTTTGAAGGCGTCTATGCCTGTCACTGCCTCCATAAACGCATTTTGGGGTTAATCTATTATTTCTCATTTATCTTTTTTAATTCTGCAAAGATTAGTTCTTTTATTTTCGGGATAGCCCCCTTTACTGCATCAGACAATTCCAGCGACCATGAAGAGACATCTTCCGGCTGAACGCCGAATATTAGAGTCTTTGGCACCCTGCCGGTCAGCGATGCCATGCCTAAAACATCAAGAAGGCTCATCTGGTGAAGCGACAGCTTTTGTTCCTTGCTGTATGTTACGTCTTCAGGAGAAAATTTATAGATTGACCCCGGCGTATCCCCTGCATCCACTGCGTCAACAACCAAAAGATAATCCGACTCATTGAATAAAGGAAGGAACTGGTGACTAACCGTCCCTGCCTCAAGCAGATGCACATTTTCAGGCAAGGCAGATTTCTCAATCTCCCTCACGGCGTGAACGCCGAAACCATCGTCTTTTAAAAGCAGGTTGCCGACTCCGAGTATGAGAATTTTAGGGAGAGGCGATAAGCCTCTCCCTGTTTCAGCTTCCTCCTGACTCATCAGCCGTATCAGGATGTTTTCCTTTTTAGTTTATATCCGTTAAACATGGAGGTAAATGTTTTGTCCCGGAAAGTCACTGTACGCAGAAGGCTAAAATAAATGTGCACCCCAGCAAAAATAATGACAACCCACATCGCAAGGTAATGCCATATCCTTGTGTAGGACTCGCCGCCTAACATCGTGCTTACCCATCTGAAGCTCTCAGAAGAATTAATGAACCCAAACAGCCTTCCTTTATACAGGGCGGCGCCTGTCATTACCTGAAAGATTATCACAATGCCGATAAACGGATAGGCAATCGCCTGAAGGGCATCATATTTTCTGGCTCTTTCGTATGAACTCTTCAGAAAAAGGTAGTAGCCTAACATTTCAGGAGCGGCTTTGAGATTTCTTATTAGCCCGAAGTCCTGCCAGTCCCTGTCAAACGAGGAATTGAACGCCATGTAAATCCTTACGATAAGCCCAAGCAGAAGCGCATATGCCGAAAGCGTGTGGAAAAAATTCATCCACGCCATTGTATAGCTTTCAGGACCACCGCCCATAAACGGAGAGTGGATGTAAAATCCCGTAAGCACAAGGACTGCTATGGCTAACACTCTTACCCAGTGCTCAATCCTGTAACTTAGATTCCATTCATATTTCAGTTCTTTTTCCATATAATAGCCGCCTCCTCAGGACACCTTAAATTTCATTATCCTGTTGGATTCAGGGTGTATCACATGCACCGTGCATGCAAGACACGGATCAAAGGAATGCACTACCCTCAGCACCTCAAGCGGCTTGTCATGGTTTGCCACAGGAGTTCCGACAAGCGCCTCTTCTATAGGACCCCTTACGCCCTTGCCGTCCCTCGGGCATACGTTCCATGTAGTAGGGACAACGCACTGGTAGTTCTTTATCTTCTTATCAATGCGCCCCTCGGTGCTTCCCAGAGACCTATTCCCTGAGCCTTGTCAGGGATTTCATAAGGCGTATATACTTCGGTCTTTCCTTTCTTTATGTTCTCAATAATCTCAACACCCCATCCGTACATCGCATCGGCAACCATCTTGCACTCAAGCGCCCTTGCCGCTATTCTGCCGATTACGCCTAAAAGCACCTGCGGCTTGCCTGCATGTCCGATTGCCGCAAGAGTGTCATCAATGAGTTTCTTTGCAGTTGGCTGGCCTGACAGGTATGCCACAAGCATCCTCGCAAGAGCGCCTACTTCCATCGGCTTATCTTTATACCTCGGAGACTTTGCCCATGTATATTTATTCGCGGGGTCATAGCCTGTATATTCCGGCTCTGTTACGCCGACACCCGGATTAAGCGGCTGTGTGCCTTTATACCAGCTGTGTGTAACGTCCTCCGTAACGTCCTCAGGCTTTGCGTCATGAAGCTGGGGGAAGTCTGACGCAAATATTGCTCCCCTCGGAAGCAGCCTCTTTTTAGGGTCAAAGGATGCGTCTTCAAACACCCCCCATGAAAGGAAGTTTGCGTGCCCCTTTGCCACTCCTGCGTAATCAAGGTAGTACGGGGCTACTGCAAGCACATCCGGTATATAAACATTGTCAACCCAGTTCTGAAGCTCTTTTATCCTGAAAAGGTAATTTGCCATGTCATCAACCGTCGGCACATGATTGCTTCCGCCGGGAGGGCTGGTCATCGTCATCGGCATCCTCCCGCCAAACAGTGCGCTGAGGTGAGATGCCTTTGCCTGCATCTCAAGCGCCTCAAGGTAATGGGCAACTGCAAGCAGGTTAATATCAGGAGGAAGTTTATATGCCGGATGCCCCCAATAGCCGTTTGCAAAGGGACCTAACTGCCCTGATGCAACAAAAGCCTTGAGCTTCTCCTGCACCTTCTTTAAAGATGCCTCCTTAGGCTGTGCCTTGAGCGCAGATACTACATCAACATAATCAAGGGCAGCAAGGTGGTAAAACCAGAGTATATGGGAATGAACAAACTGGCATCCCTCAACTATATTCCTGATTATACGCCCGTTATCCGGCGGCTTTACCTTAAAAGCGTCGTCCATGCTCATTGATGACGTATGGCCGTGTGATGTCGGGCAGACGCCGCAAATCCTCTGGGTCAGATGCCATGCATCCCTCGGGTCCCTGCCCTTTAAAATTATTTCAAAGCCGCGGAAGAGAGTTCCGGTCGTCCAAGCATCTTTAACTCTGCCGCCTTCAATTTCAACGTCAATGCGGAGATGCCCTTCAATTCTTGTCATTGGGTCTATGGTTATTCTTGCCATGGCTATTTACCCTCCTCCTTTTCTTTGTCTTTCGTCCTGCCGGATGAGGCAGAAGCAACTGCATGAATTGCTATGCCTGCGGCAGTTGCTGCAGCGGCGACTGCGCCAATCTTATCGGCAGTTGTCTCAATACCGCCAAAGCCTGGTATTTTAACGCCCGGAAGCCTTTCGTAAAATCTTGCAAACTTATCAGGCCATCCCTGCTCTGCACAGCCTATGCACGGCGCACCGGCTCCGATGCACCAGTTTATCTTGTCATTGTATCGGACCTTCGGGCATTCAGAGGACGTCATCGGACCTTTGCAGCCCATCTTATAAAGGCAGTAGCCCATCGTCTCCTCTTTTGAACCAAACTGCTCCACAAACCTGCCGGCATCAAAGTGAGCGCGGCGTTCGCAGTTATCATGTATTATCCTGCCGTAGAACATCTTTGGCCTGCCGAAACTGTCCAGTTCTGGAAGCGAACCAAGCAGAAGGTAATTGACGACAACCCCGACAAGATATTCAACATTCACAGGACATAAATCAAGATTAATCACGGCTTTATTTACACCTGTTTTCTTAAGCGCCTCCGACACGCCGACTATCTGGGAAGGATTGGGGTTTGCCGAAGGAACTCCTCCGAAGGTGGCGCAGCTTCCGACTGCTATTATGGCAGCCGCAGGTCCTGAGAAATCTTTCAAAATGTCAATCATCTCTTTTCCTGCAATCATACCGTGTCCTTTTTTGGTAGGCACCCCGCCTTCTATGATAAGGATGTATCGGCCGTCTTTAAGGGATTTTGCAAGGACTTCCTCTGCCTGTTTCCCGGCAGCAGCCATTATTGTTTCATTGTAATCAATGCTGAGTATATCAAGGACCAAATCTGCCGCATTGGGGTACGTTGCCTTAATCAGAGACTCGGTGCATCCGCTGTCTGATGCAAAATTAAGCCATACGACAGGCGGCCTCTTTGACGCCTTTTCAATTGCAGAAGCAACTTGCGGCGTATACAACTCTGATAATCCAAGAAGCGCCGACGTTGCGCCGCAGAATTTCAGAAAATCCCTCCTGCTGAGTCCCCTGAACTCCAAAGCATCAAGGAACTGCTCGCTTACCAAATGCTTTTCACCCATAAACTGCCTCCTTCCCGTTTTTGCCGCCATGCCTGCGGCTGTTGGTTTTTACATTAAAATATTATCGTTCACCTGTTTGTCGGAAATTTACCAGAACTTACATCCCTTGTCAAACATTATTTTTATTTGTTCATAAGCTATTTTTATTGATTTTTTTTAAACACACAAGTAAAATATATTCTTTCAAAATTCTAAAGTATACAGCCAAGGAGAAATTATGACAGGAACTACATTCCACCCGCATAAAAGAAAACGCAAAAGAACCCACGGCTTCCTTGAGAGGATGAGCACAAGAGGCGGCAGGAATGTCCTTAAGAGAAGGCGTGCAAAGGGAAGAAAGAGACTGGCTGTATAGTGCGAAATTCCACACAAGCTAAAATTACAATGTTTTTTTAGGTTCAAGGAGAATTAATTGAAACTCTTATTGATTTTTACAATTAAAATTTACCAAAAATTCATTTCACCTTTTCTGGGAAATTCATGCAGGTTCCATCCGTCCTGTTCAAGCTATTGCATTGAAGCAGTGGGAACACAGGGGATTTTCAACGGACTGTGGCTTTTTGTAAAAAGAATCGTAAAATGCCATCCGTTTTATTCCGGCGGCTATGACCCTCTTCCGATAGACCCAAGGCATATTAAATAATGGAAAAGCGCACCATTATTGCAGTAGTATTGTCAATCGTAGTCCTTATTGGTTACTCCTATTTCTTCCAGTCTAAACCCGTGCCAAAACAGCCTGAGCCGCCGGTGAAGAACGAAACAAAACCAGATGCACCGATAAAAAAGGAAATAACCCCGGGACAATTACTTCCGGTTCAGACGTCCACCCCGCAGGAATCGCAGGAAGCGGATATTATCGTAGAGACAGAGCTTTACAAGGCTGTGCTGACAAACAAAGGCGGAATCATCAGGTCATGGGAACTTAAAACATATAAGGATAAAGACGGTAAAAATGTAGAGCTCTTAAAGCAGCCGCGTACAATTGCTCCGCTTGGGATCCTTTTTGAAGGGGCAGACCGCGATTTCCCTCAGAAACTAATTTATCTGACAAACACAGACACGCTTATATTAAATAGAAATGAAGCGAAAGGGGAACTGGTTTTTACTTATAGCAATCAGGGGCTTTTTATCAGGAAAAAACTTGTCTTTTATAACGATAACTATAAGGTTGATATCTCTATAGAGACCATCAATACGCCTCAATATCTGCTGCCTGTAGGAACCGATTTTGGCATATTTGATAAACAAGCTAAAACTCATAAAGGGCCTGTCATACTTGCCGATACAGACAGAACTGAATTTAACGAGAAATTAAAAGAAGCCAAATATCTTACAGGCAATATTTACTGGATAGCGCAGGAGGATTCATATTTTACTGCCGCCATTGTTCCGCATACAAAAATTATGGGGGCAAGTGTATGGAAAGAAGGTGATACGGCTGAGATAGCTTTCAAGCTCAGTCCTGAAAAACATGATTTTGTTTTATATGCAGGGCCTAAGGATTATGACATGCTCAAGGCGTTAAACCTCAAACTTGAACACCTGATTGACTTTGGCTGGTTCTCAATTGTGGCAATGCCTCTTTTCTGGGTTTTAAAATTCTTTTATAAATTTATCGGTAACTATGGCTGGACAATAATCCTGATTACCATAATCATCAGGGTACCATTTATCGCTCTGATGCATAAAAGCCAGCAGACGATGAAAAAGATGCAGGAAATACAGCCCAAGATACTTGAGCTTAAAGAAAAATATAAAAAAGACCCGCAGCAGATGCAGAAAGAACTAATGGGTATTTATAAAAAGCACAAGGTAAATCCAATGGGCGGCTGCCTGCCGATGGTACTGCAGATACCTGTTTTCATAGCACTTTATAATGTGCTGTCAAAAGCCATTGAACTCAGAGGTTCGCCTTTTATCTGGTGGATACATGACCTTTCTGCAAAAGACCCGTATTACGTTCTCCCTGTAGTCATGGGGATAACAATGGTAATTCAGCAGAAGATGACTCCAACAACAATGGATCCCACTCAGGCTAAGATGATGATGATGCTTCCGATAGTTTTTACATTCATGTTCCTGACATTTCCTTCAGGTCTTGTCATTTACTGGCTGATGAATAATATACTTGCCATTGCACAGCAGTATTACGCGAATAAAAGTATACAGCAGACCGCTTGACAGAGGCCTGTTGAAAAATGCATACCGACGACACCATAGCCGCAATTGCAACTCCCATTGGTCACGGCGGTATCGGGATTATCAGGTTAAGCGGCAGAGATGCGATAAAAATAGCAGATAGAATCTTTCACTCACCAAAAGGCAAATCCCTGAAAAAATCTTTTTCCCGCAGGATTTTTTACGGTCATATCATAAATCCTGAAAACAATGAGATTATAGATGAGGTACTTGTTTCTATAATGCATGCTCCCCACACCTACACAAAAGAAGATATTGCGGAAATAAATTGTCATGGGGGTCCTGCGCCTCTTCGCAGAGTTTTAGAGCTTGTCCTTAAAAACGGGGCAAGGCTCGCAGAACCGGGTGAATTTACGAAAAGGGCATTTTTAAACGGAAGAATTGACCTTGCACAGGCAGAGGCTGTGCTTGATGTCATAAATGCGATGACAGAACAAAGCGGGAAAGCCGCAGTGGAACAACTCAGCGGAGGCTTCTCAAAAAAAATAGAAGCACTCAGGGATAAACTCGTTGAACTTACTGCCATTGTTGAGGCGTATATTGATTTCCCCGAAGACGATACAGAACTCTCGGCATCGGATATACGTAAAAGGGCTTCAGAAATAGAACAGGAATTAAAACAACTGATAGACAGTTCAAGACACGGAATAATTTTAAGGGAAGGGCTTAAGACTGCAATCATCGGCAGGCCTAATGTAGGGAAATCATCTCTTCTCAATGCACTTCTTGAGCGGGACAGGGCAATTGTAACAGACCTGCCCGGAACAACAAGGGACATTATTGAAGAATATCTGGACATTAATGGACTGCCAATAAAAATTATTGATACTGCAGGCATAAGAAAATACAGAGACATTGCTGAAAAAGAAGGCGTTGAGAGAAGTCTCAGGGCAATGGAGGGCGCTGACCTTGTGCTTCTTGTGCTTGACGGAAGCGAGGAATTGCATGATACAGACAGGGAGCTGATGGAAAAATCAAATCCAGCAAAAACAATTTTAGTTATAAATAAAATAGACCTGCCGCAGAAAATAGATTTAAAAAACGCAAGACAAGCAATTGTAAGCCAATGGTTCAAAGATGAGAATGAGAATGTCATTCCCGCGAAAGCGGGAATCCAGACGTCGTCCCCCGATTTAATCGGGGGGACCAGAACTTTTGAACACTGGGTTCCGGGTCAAGCCCGGAATGACAAAGCAGAGCAAAAAATAGTAAATATCTCTGCTCTTAAAGTCACCGGTCTTGATGAATTAAAAGGCACCATAGTTGAAACAGCCTTGCACGGAAAAGCCGCTTATACTACAACTATTGTGACAAACGTTAGACACGTAATGGCACTTGAAAAAACTTACGCCTCAATGAATTCCTTCATGGAAGGAGTTAACAAAAATCTCTCTCCTGAATTTCTTTCTGTAGAATTAAGGGATGCCCTTGATGCAATCGGAGAGATAATAGGAATTACCACCTCTGAAGATATCCTTAACAAAATCTTCAGTAATTTCTGTATTGGGAAATGACCACAAATCGTTTATAATTAAATCATGACTCATCACAAATCAGAACCGACCCGCACCGAAAAAGTCAGGCATGTCCTCGTCTATACCCTGATTCTCAATATGGCTGTTGCCTTCGCAAAAATACTTTATGGCTACAAAACAGATTCAATCAGCATGCTTTCTGACGGCTTCCATTCATTTTTTGACGGGACATCCAATGTAATAGGATTAGTCGGGACATGGATAGCCTCGCAGCCCCCTGACAGAAATCATCCTTATGGGCACAAAAAATACGAGACACTTTCAACAATTGCAATTGCTGTTCTTATCTTTATAGCAGGCTATGAAATTTTAAAGAAGGCATTTTTAAGTTTTACAACAACACACAGTGTTGAAGTCACATCCCTGAGCTTCATAATCATGGCAATAACGCTCCTGATAAATTTTTTCGTAATGAACTATGAAACAAAAAAGGGCCGTGAATACAAAAGCGACTTTCTCCTCGCAGATGCACTGCATACAAAAAGCGATATATTTGTTTCAATGTCAGTTATCATAAGTCTTATCGCCGCTAAAATCGGTTATCCTGTCATTGATTCAATCGCTGCCGTTATAATTGCTGTTTTTATTGCGAAGATGGGTTTTGAGATACTCAAAACTGCAACAGATGTGCTGACGGATGCCGCACGCCTTGACACTCTGGAAATAAACAAAGTGGTCATGCAGATAAACGGCATAAAGGAATGTCATGAAATAAGGACAAGGGGCAAGGAAGACGCCGTGCACCTTGACCTCCATATCCTTCTTGACCCGGAGGTGCACATACATAAGGCACACGAATTGGCACACGAAGTTGAAGAAACCATCAAAAAGCAATTTCCCTCTATTGTAGATGTTATTGTTCACATTGAGCCGTATGAAAGTGAGAAGTAGAAATAGATATGCTATACTTGTAAAAGTTTACATATAACCAAAAACACAAAGGAGTTAATTATGTCATATCCGATTCACAGGCCGAGGAGGCTCAGGCTTAATAAAATAATCCGGAATATGGTGCGCGAGACTCATCTTGCATCGGAAGATTTTATATATCCTATGTTTGTTACATTCGGCAAAGGAGTCAGGAAAAAAATTTCTTCAATGCCCGGATGTTTTCAGCTTTCCGTTGACGAAATTGTAAAAGAGGCTCAGGAGGTCTATAAACTCGGAATCCCTGCTGTTATACTTTTTGGCATCCCCGAACATAAAGATGAAAAGGGCTCGGAGGCTTACAGTGATAAGGGTGTCGTGCAGAAAGCTATAAGGGCAATCAAGGACAAATGCCCTGACCTCGCAGTAATAACAGACGTATGCCTTTGTGAATATATGAGCCACGGTCACTGCGGCGTTATTAAAAATGGAAAAATATTAAACGACCCTACCCTTGAACTGCTTGCCAAAGAGGCTCTGTCCCATGCCAAGGCAGGTGCAGACATCGTTGCTCCTTCTGACATGATGGACGGCAGAGTTGCCGCAATAAGGGATATTCTTGACGCCAACAGCTTTGAGGACATACCGATAATGAGTTATGCCGCTAAATACGCATCTGCATTTTACTCCCCTTTCAGGGAGGCAGCAGAGGCAACTCCGCAGTTCGGCGACAGGCGTTCCTACCAGATGGACCCTGCAAATAGGAGAGAGGCAATCAAGGAAGTCGCACTTGATATTGAAGAGGGCGCAGATATTGTAATGGTAAAACCTGCAATGTGTTATCTGGATATAATTTCTGACGTAAAAAACACATTTGATGTCCCAGTCGCTGCATATAATGTAAGCGGAGAGTATTCAATGGTCAAGGCCGCAGCAAAACTCGGCTGGATTGATGAAAAAAGAATCATGATGGAATTATTGAACTCGCTGAAGCGCGCAGGCGCCGACCTTATACTCACATATTTTGCCGTAGATGCTGTGAAGGAACTGAGGAAATAGTGCTATTGTTGTGTCATTCTCGCGAAAGCTTGTCCCTGTAGGTAGTAAACAGGGAGCGGGAATCCAGATATAAAAGTAAAGGCATCCTACTTCTGTAGAGAATATAAGCTATACTTCTATGCCTAAAGGTAAAAAAATAGATTCCCATGAAGAGTTATTAAAGATTCAGGAAGAATCGCAGAGGCAAGGGCTACCTGAACAAAAGAAAGTATTTTCTATTTCTGAAAAAATCCGGCGCAGAGTGCATAATCTGCCTGACCCTGCAAGGCCGCCTTTGGGATATGATGAACATAAGGCTTTTGACAGGGTGTTTCCGTATATCCGCCTGCCGAGACTTCATCCGCC
>JACROO010000049.1 GCA_016214355.1 Nitrospirota bacterium
ATTACTGCAATACTAATGTTCTACACCGGTATTTCCCATGCCGGCAGTTTCGGCATCGGCGTACACAGTGGATACGGCATCCTTAAATACGAAGAGAAGACATCTGCCTTTGGGACAAACGTTGAGGCAAAATCCAGGCAAAACGTCATCCTGCTTGGCGGTTCGGGCGAATATTCTTTCCAAAAATTGAAAAACTTCTATGCCGGTGTTACAACTGACTGGGCATTCGGCATGGGGGATACTGAAAAGTGGAAGGAAAACGGCATTCAGACGCAGACAAATGACATGGAAGTCTTCGGACAGTTTTATGACCTCAGGTTCGGATATAAAAATAATTTGGATAATTTCAATTACAGGTTTTATGCCTCAGGCGGATGGGACGGCATCAATTTTAAGAGGGATGAATTTATCTGGCGCGGTGCATCGGCAGCAGACAGAGTTACCGAAGACTTCAGCCTCTGGAGGACAGGCATCGGTGCAGGTGCCGGATATAAACTTAACCAGTGGGCAATTGACGGGAGGGCTGCCTATTCTTATTATCCGAAAGGTACGGTAGAAAATAGTTCTTTCCCCCAGTTTGAATTTGACACAGACGGCACGTGCCTTGACCTTGGCGTCGGCATTGCGAGTGAGATTAAAAAAAATCTGAAATTCTATATTGGAGGCAGTTATACACTGCTTAAGCTCAACCAGAGCGACATACTAAGCGACAGCTCCGTGCGGGCAGTATTTCCAAACAGCAAGACAGAAATGATTATTGGCGTAGTCAACCTAACATACACATTCTAAAAACTACCTGTGCTGCCCAAGATTCAGAATCTTCATTCCCCTGCCAAGAGAAACTGCAGACCGCATGGCATTCCAGACAAACTCCTTTGCCTTTACTGCGGATTCCCTGACATCATAGCCGAGTGCAAGGCAGGCGGTAATCACCGAAGAAAAAGCACATCCTGTGCCGTGATATTCACCCTCTGCCCTCTCGCTTTCAAGCGTCAGGAACTCCTCGCCATCCCATAATACATCAATCGCAGTCCCCTGCAAATGACCGCCCGTAACAATGACAGTCTGAGCACCGCTTCGGGACAATCTCATGGCAGCATCTTTCATATCGTTCTCGCTGTTAATATTTATACCAGTAAAAACCGATGCCTCGTAGATATTGGGCGTGATAACCCTTGCCAGAGGAAATAAATAATTTCTCATAGCCTCCAGCGCCCCGTTTTTTACAAGGGATACACCTGTTGATGAGACTGTCACAGGGTCAATGACAAGATTTTTCAGCGAATATTGCCTGAGTTTTTCCGCAACAACACTGATAATTTCAAGACTATAAAGCATTCCTGTCTTAAGGGCATCCGGACGCACATCTCTCAGGATTGAGTCAAGCTGGGCTGAGAAGAACTCAACTGGAGGTTCATAAATATCAGAAACCCCTGCTGTGCTCTGCGCTGTTAATACAGAAGGTACACTAATCCCATAAACACCGATTGAATTGAATGTCTTTAAATCTGCCTGAAACCCTGCACCCCCGGTAGGGTCAGAGCCTGCTATTGAAAGTGCGATTTTCATTTAAAAGACTATATCAATCAATTATAATATTTTCAATGAAATTTTCAAGGCTCACTGAATATTTTGAAGAACTTGATGCAACCACCAAGCGCCTTGAGATGTTTGATATACTTTCAAGGCTTTTTAGAGAGTCCTCTTCAAAAGACATAGATAAAATCATTTATCTATGTCAGGGTCAGCTTCTGCCGGCATTTAAGGGCATAGAGATCGGCATGTCAGAAAAACTGCTTATAAAAGCACTTTCTGAGGCTGCATCTGTTCCTACCAAAAAAGTAGAGGAGACCTTCAAAAAAACAGGAGACCTCGGAGAGACCGCAGAAGGTTTATTAAAGGAGGGGGGAGAGGGACTTGCTATTGAAAAGGCGTACAATGAACTTATGGATATTGCATACACAGCAGGGACAGGAAGCGTTGAGAAAAAAATAAGTCTTTTAAGCAATCTGTTAAAAGGGACATCCTCAAAAGAGGGTAAATATATTGCGAGGTTCGTCTTAGGACGTCTCCGTCTTGGCATTGGCGACCCGACAGTCCTTGAGGCGCTGGCGCTCTCAAAAGGCGACAGGGGACTCAGGCCCGGGCTTGAAAGGGCATATAATCTATGCTCGGACCTCGGGCTTATTGCAAAGACGTTTCTTGCAAAGGGCATGGAAGGCGTAAGAAAATTCCATGTGCAGGTAGGTTATCCAATCCGCATGGCGCTCTGCGAAAGGCTCCCCTCTTCGGAAGATATAATCAGCAAGATAGGCAAGGCTGCAATAGAGGCAAAATATGATGGACTGAGGATACAGATTCATAAGGACAAGCATAATATAGAGATGTTTTCAAGGAACCTTGAACGCACAACTCACATGTTCCCTGAGATAAAAGAGGCAGTAACTTCGCACCTTCAGGCAAAAAAGGCAATACTTGAGGGAGAGGCGCTTGCCTATAATGAGGCTACAGGAGAGTTATTCCCCTTTCAGATAACCATCCAGAGAAAAAGAAAACATGGGATAGAAGAGCTTGCAAAGGAATATCCACTGAAGTTTTTCGCCTTTGAACTCCTTTACGCAGATGATGAGGATTACACAGAAAGACCATACATTGAAAGAAGGAAAAAGCTTGAATCAATCATAAGGAAAAATCCGGTGATAGAGCCTGCCGAGATGTTTGTTACAGACAATCCCCAAAATATATATGAATATTTTGAGAAGGCAGTTGAAAGAGGGCTTGAAGGAGTAGTTGCAAAAAGGCTTGATGCCCCGTACTCTGCAGGGGCAAGGAGTTTCAACTGGATAAAATTAAAAAGAAGCTACAGAGGAGAGCTTGCAGATACCATTGATGTATGCATTGTCGGTTACTTCAGGGGAAAAGGGGCACGGGCAAGGTTTGGCGTAGGGGCGCTGCTCGGCGCCGTATATGACGAAAAAACGGATGCATTTAAGACTGTAAGTAAGGTAGGCTCGGGGTTTACAGAGGACGAATTGGCAGAACTTAAAAAGATACTTGATAAAGTTGCACTGACACACAGACATCCGCGTGTTGACTCCGCAATGGAGCCTGATATCTGGCTTGAACCAAAATATGTGATAACTGTTACTGCTGACGAAATAACGCGTTCACCGTCACATACAGCAGGCAGGGACAAGGAAGGCGTCGGCTATGCCCTGAGATTTCCAAGGGCTGTGGGATTTCTCCGCGGGGATAAAAAGCCGGAGGACGCAAACACGGTGAAGGAGATTATTGAGATATTTGATCACCAGAGGAAAGTGAAGGTGAGTTAGTCTTGCTATTAGCAGTTAGGATACAGCATTTTCGCTCATTCTCGTCCCGACAAGTCGGGACTCCGAGGCTTTTGCCTCTTTATTTTTTTAATAAACTTTGAGTAATATCGGCAAAAAAATCCGCTCAAATACTACATCCTGACTGTCATATGTTAATTTGCAAGATGAACAAAAAAAAGGCATGAAATTTTCTGTCACAGTAAAGCCAAGATCAAGGCAGGAGAAAATAGAAAAAACTGAAAAAGGCTATATTGTCCATATTAAAGAGCAGCCTGTTGAAAACAGGGCGAATAAGGCATTGATAAGATTACTCTCTGAATATTTTAAAATTTCTAAATCTCAGGTTGTCATTATATCAGGGATGAAGTCAAAGCATAAAATTATTGCGATAAATGAGTAACAGTATATCAGGCAGGTATGGCTGAAAAAGCTTTAGGGTAACACCTTTAAATGTTATGTTGCCTTTTTAGTGGTATATAGTTCTATCCAGAAACCTTAAAATTTGCAACATGACATAATAATAATAATCTTTGTTGCTTTCTAAAGGTTTTGAAGGCATGTCTGCCTGATAAATATTACTTTCCTGACTTTTGGGTTCAGGTTGCAAACCTGAACCCGCTGCGAGAAATATTAAAATATTACTTTGGAAATTACATGGAAGAACTCTTAGAGGTAGTAAATGAGAAAGGCGAGGTGCTTACTGTCCTGCCCCGCTCCGAGATACACGGAAATCCCTCTTTAATTCACAGAGTCGTCCACGCCCTTGTATTTAACGAAAACGGCGATCTGCTCCTTCAGAAGCGCTCAATGAACAAAGACGTTGCGCCCGGAAAGTGGGATACATCTGTGGGAGGACATATAAATTATGCTGAGACTATAGAGGAGTCATTAAAGCGGGAGATGGAGGAAGAGCTTGGGATAAGGATATGCAACCTCAAATTCCTTTATACTTACATACATTCAAACCCTTATGAAACGGAGCTTGTATATACTTATTACTGTGTCTATGAAGGTAAAATAGATTTTAACAGAGATGAGATTGACGAGGTCAGGGGGTGGAGCATAAAGGAGATAAACAAGTCAATCGGTAAAGGCATCTTCAGCGATAATTTTGAGCATGAATTTAAGATGTATATGAAAATGAAAAAATCCAAAAATTGAAATCCGAAATTCTAAACATCAAAGGCAGTTGAGCGTTACAACAAAATATCCTCCCAAAAGCCCACCATCGCAGCACTGCATCTGACGTGTTAACTGTGCCTTTAACAACTATTCGCTGTTCACTTTTCACTGTTTTTATGGTGCCGAAGGCGGGACTCGAACCCGCATGGATTTCTCCACACGCCCCTCAAACGTGCGTGTCTACCAGTTCCACCACTTCGGCTCAAAAATCCTAATTAACCACAGAGATCACAGAGAAAATAAAAATACCGCATGCCGGAACAAATTGGATAAGCCGGTCTGTCCAATTATACTAAAATCACGGCGCCGATGTCTTTATTATCAAGACACGGAGATACATTATCAATAAACAAGAGGATTTTTGCAACTGCTTCACTGAGCCTGACTATGCTGACTCTTTGATGCTGCGGATGCGGCTTATTTCAGCTCTCGCTTTTTACCCCGTTAGAAATAATGCCCCGCTGGAATTTCTAACGGGGTTTACCGAACTGAATGGTTGAATGAATTCGCACTGGAAAAAAGAGACTGGACATAATTTATATAATTATCAGGGGGATTCATCAATTGAACTCCTATACCGCTTTTTGTTTCACCGATAAGCCCCAGCATGGTTCTTACGCTTCGGGTGACTGTTCCGGTAAGGTTAAGCTCCTGTGAATTCGGGAGATTCAATTTAAAAGTTATAATGTTCCCCGAGTTTACTCCCATGTTGGTCTTGATGAACAGCCCCGATTCTGATAGATCACTCGTTATAGCGGTCTTTTCTACAGGGGAGTGGAATTTAACCTCAAGTTTTTTTACGACTCTGCTTTTCTTGCGTTTTTCCATAGCCGTAAAACACCTATTTATAAATTTATAAAAATATTGTAAATTAGTCAAGATATAATTTTAAAGGGGAAATTTCCTAAATTATTCGTATAATTATAATATCATAGGATTTAACCATGGTTATCATCAGGGCTTTTGAATTCATAGGCACAGTCGTAAAACACCCCCTTGAGGAGATGGGACGCATCCTCCTGCTTCTTTATTCCACGGTAAAATGGTTTATAAAACCGCCTCTTGAAATAAGAAATATAACGAAACAAATGGTGGAAATAGGCGTTAATTCTCTTCCGGTTGTCCTGATTACTGCCGTGTTTACAGGAATGGTCCTTGCACTGCAGAGCTATACAGGATTTAAACGTTTCGGTGCTGAAAGCCTTGTTGGTTCTGTAGTCGCACTTTCAATGACAAGGGAGCTTGGGCCTGTGCTTACAGCCCTTATAGTCACGGGACGTGCAGGAGCGGCTATGGCTGCCGAGTTGGGGACAATGAGGGTTACAGAGCAGATTGATGCATTAGAAACACTTGCCACAAACCCCGTAAAATACCTTGTTGTCCCGAGGTTTATCTCAGGCGTGGTTATGCTTCCTTCCCTCAGCGTTGTTGCTGATATCATAGGGATAATAGGCGGATATTTTGTTACCGTAATAATTTTTGAGGCAAGCTCAAAGCAGTATATGAAAATGACGTGGGACTATCTTGAGATTCAGGATATATACAACGGCCTGATAAAGTCATGCGTCTTTGGCGCAATACTTTCCATCATTAGCTGTTATAAGGGTTTTTACACAAAAGGCGGTGCAGAAGGCGTCGGAAAGGCGACCACAGGGGCGGTGGTCATTTCATCAATGGCAATCCTTATCGCTGATTACTTCTTATCAGCATGGCTATTTAAATAAGTTAAAAATGCAAAATGCAAAAATAAAAATTTCGGCTAATGATTTTATAAAAGATTTAAATTTTAAATTTAAACTTTAAATTTGCAATGATAGAAATTATCGGCGTACATAAGTCTTTTAACAGCCACCATATTCTCATGGGTATTAATTTAACAATAAACAAAGGTGAAAGTGTTGTAGTTATTGGGGGCAGCGGTTCAGGCAAAAGCGTGCTGTTAAAACATATAATTGGTCTTTTAAAACCTGATGCAGGGACCGTGGAAGTTGACGGGACTGACTTGTCAAGGCTTGATGAAAATGAATTAAATGAGCTGAGAAAAAAATTCGGCATGCTTTTCCAGTCTGCGGCTTTATTTGACTCCATGACAGTATGGGAGAATATCGGATTCGGGCTGAAAAGACACAGAAAATTAACAGACAAAGAGATAAAAGAAATCGCTGTTGAGAAACTTAAGCACGTAGGTCTTGTGGGCGTGGAGGACGTTATGCCGTCAGAGCTTTCCGGCGGTATGCGGAAAAGGGTGGGACTTGCAAGGGCAATTGCAATGGAGCCTGAAATACTGCTTTATGACGAACCCACAACAGGACTTGACCCGATAATGGCTGATGCTATCAATAACCTCATTATAGAGATGAGGGAAAAGCTTAAGATTACATCCGTTGCTATTACCCACGATATGAAAAGCGCCTATAAGATTGCAGATAGAATTGCAATGCTTTATAATGGAGAAATTATAGAGACAGGAACGCCGGATGAAATAAAAAACACACAGAATCCTGTTGTAAAGCAATTTATTGAAGGCAGTGCAGTCGGGCCGATAGTGTTGGAGGGAATAAGGAGATGATAAAGGCATTCTCTACAGAACTTAAAGTAGGTGTTTTTGCAGTAGGGGTGATTCTTATCCTCACTTTCATGACTTTTAAAGTAGGCGGTTTTAGTACCATGTGGAAAAAAGGCTACAGGCTTTATGTGGCGTTTGATAATATAAGCGGTCTTGAGGAGAAATCAAAGGTCAAGGTAGCAGGTGTTGACGCAGGCATAGTTGAGAAAACCACACTGACAGAAGGGAAGGCAATGCTTACCCTTTTAATAAACCCCCAGATTAAGATCCGTAGAAACACAAAGGCAGCTATCAGGGCAGTGGGTCTTTTAGGAGATAAGTACCTGGCGCTCTCAGGCGGGTCTTCCTCCGAGCCTCTTTTGAAAGACGGGGAAGTGATACAGTATACCGAGCCCTCTGCGGATATTGACGCCCTTGCAACCGAACTTACATCTGCCGCAGGTTATATAAGCGATCTGGCAGAAACCATGACAAATATCTTCGGTGCATCTGAAAAAGAATCATTAAAAGAGACAATCAATAATTTAAAACTGATAACGAAGAATATTAATGAAATACTGCATGAAGACAGAGAGCCTTTACATAATACGCTTGTAAAGCTTGAGAGTTTCTCAAAGGCGATTGACGATAAGGGCCCAGGGATTATGGATGACCTTAGGGAGTTATCTAAAGAACTGAAAGAGGTCGTAAAGGAAAACAGGTATGCCCTTAAAGACGGTATAGAGAATATGAAATCATTTTCCTCCTCTGCTGATAAAACTGCACAGGACATAAGTAAAATTGCACAAAAGATAGACAAAGGGGAAGGGACATTAGGAAAACTTCTCAAAGACGACAGCCTCTATAACTCTATAAACAAGTTTGCTGAAAGTGCAGGCAAGGGGCTGGATACGGTAGACAGGCTCAGGACATTTATGGATTTTCATTCAGAGTATCTTACAAGAGAAAGCGAATGGAAAGGGTATTTTGACCTCGTACTGCAGCCAAGAAAAGACAAGTACTATATACTCGGGGTTACCACAGACCCTCTCGGCTCAAGCGAGATTACGGAGACAACGGTCGGTGGTGTAACCACACGGGAAGAAGAGATAAAGAAAAAGATTGAATTTACTGCACAGTTTGCAAAACGTCTTGAGGACTTTGCACTGAGGATTGGCATGCTTGAGAGCACATTCGGTGTCGGGGCAGACTATTTTTTTAAGAATGATAAAGCCCGGGTAAGATTTGATATGTGGGACTTCAATGCTGATGAGGCAAAGGCAAAAAAGGCACATGCAAAAATAGGACTTGATTACAAAGTCTTTAAGTATCTCTTTATAAGCAGTGGAATTGACAACATTTTGAACGAAGATTTAAGGGGAATATACGTTGGTGGCGGTTTGAAATTTGAGGACGAGGACTTCAAATATATCTTTGGCGGAGGGGGACCTAAGCTGCCTGGACAGTAAAATCTGACGAACCTTAAACAAACCTATGGCTAAATTATGCCTTATCCTCGCAATACACAACCATCAGCCGGCCGGTAATTTTGAATTTTTTCAAATCTTTTTAGCAGCCGATTAATAGATGAAATTAAAGAACATGACTAAATTCTGCATCGCATTGTTTTTAATAACAGCAATTACTGCTGCAGGGATCCCGGCCAGCGGAGAGGACATCAAGTCCCCTGGAGATAAAAATCCTGCGGGCATAAGCTCCCAGCCTTTTAATACTGTAAGAGATACCGTGCTTTCTTATTTTTACCCTGTAAACGGCACGGTGGCAGGGCTTGAAAAGGGGGTTGCAAGGGTCAAATTTCAGTCTGATAAAAAACTTAGAGAAGGCATAAGATTTTCTGTTTTCAGGGAAGGAAAACCCTTTTATCATCCTGTAACAAAGGAACCTGTTGGCAAATCTGAAGTATTTATAGGAAAGGTTGAAGTAAAAACATATGTCTCTGACGGAATATATTTATGCACGATAATTAAAGGCACCCCTGAACCAAATGATATAGTGAGAATCACCTCGTCAAGGATTAAACTGGCTTTTTTTCAGGATAGAAAGGTTGACTGGCTGATATCAGAGGCATTTTATTCCTCTATCAAAGACACAAGGCGTTTTGACATTGTTGAATCCCATACAAAGACATACGGGACGAAGGAACTGTCCGAAATAGCCCGTGTGAGGGGTGCAGAAACAGCGCTTATGTTTTCCACGCCGTCTAAGGAAGGGACAGTATTTTTGAACG
>JACROO010000050.1 GCA_016214355.1 Nitrospirota bacterium
CACAGAAAAAAGGCAGAAAGATATCATATAAATGTTGTGATTGCGGGGCATATCGCCAGTGATAATTTAGGTTTGAATCTGATGATTGACGAGATACAAAAGACTGCCCGTTTAGAAGTGTTGCCGTGTTCGGGGTTTAGAAGGTTTAGCAGGATTAGCTGATACAATATGTAAGATACAAGATGTACGATACACAATGCGGGATACATAATATAAACATTGCAAATTGAAAAATTAACATTTAGCATTTCAAATTTTAAATGATAATTTAGCAGTGATAATTTTGAAATTAACTATATTTTATCGTGTATCGTTAAATAATGTCTCCTTACGACAGCACCCTTGAAGATATAAAAAACAGGCTGGATATTGTTGAAATAATCTCTGAATATGTTCATCTAAAAAAGGCAGGCCAGAATTGGAAAGGGCTCTGCCCGTTCCATGCAGAAAAAACTCCTTCCTTTATGGTCAGCCCCTCAAAACAGATTTACCACTGCTTTGGCTGTGGAAGCGGGGGGGACATTTTTACTTTTCTTGTCCGGCACGAAAGCATTTCCTTCAGTGAGGCGGCAGCACTCCTTTCTAAAAGGGCAGGAGTAACACTTAAAAAATTTCAGAAAGATACTGTTAAAACAGGGGAGAAGGAAACACTCCTTAATCTGCATAAAGATACAGTGGTCTTTTATCAAAACTCACTCCTCAAGAATGCTGAGGCAATGGGCTATCTCAAGAAAAGGGGAGTAAGCAGTGAGGCGCAAAGGCTTTTTTTTATAGGTTATGCACCTTATAGAGGAGACGCACTATATTTATATCTTAAAAATAAGGGCTATAAGGCAGAGCTTTTAAAAAAAGCAGGGCTTGTCAACTTCGGGACAAAAGGCTGTTATGATACATTCAGGCAAAGGATTATTTTCCCTATTTTTGATTTAAAAGGTGATGTCATTGCATTCGGAGGCAGGACTATGTCCCATCAGCCTCAAAATGAGCCCAAATATCTTAATTCGCCGGAAACGCCTATTTTTAATAAGGGAAAGATCCTCTACGGTCTTAACCTTGCAAAGGAATTTATTAAAAAGTCAGGATATGTTATTTTTGCAGAGGGTTATTTGGATGTTATAACACTGCACATGTATGGTTTTTTCAATGCGGTTGCACCGTTAGGCACAGCGCTTTCGGTGGAACATGGCAAGTTGATAAAGAGGTTCACAGAGGATGCCATTCTTGTTTTTGATGGTGATGAGGCGGGCATAAGAGCCGCTAAAAATGCTATTGGCATCCTTCTTGAAAGCGGCCTAAATGTAAAGGCGTTGCTTTTACCAGAAGGAGAGGACCCTGACAGCTTTTTGAGGAAAAACGGGAAAGAGGCATTTGGCACTCAGCTTGTAAATGCAATGTCTCTTGTGGATTTTTTCATGAGGCAAAAGGGGAATAAACACTCAATAGCGCATGAAGTCCTTGAAACAATCTGCAGGGCACCTGACAGCGTACTGCAGGGACATTATATTAAATTATTATCTGAAGGGCTTAAAATAAACGAGCTTTTTATCAGGGAAGAGTTAAAAAAGGTAAAAAAGACATATAAGTTAAGAGGCACATACACGCAGAGGCAGAGGAGTGCTGAGTTAGCTGTCAAATCAAGACCCCAGCACGAGGTCTATATGCTGCAGTTGTTTTTAAACTTCCCTGAAAAGGCTGAGGTTTTTCTTGATTTAATCCCGGCAGAGGACTTAATAGACCCTGTTATAAAGTCTATTTTTAAAAAAATGAAAGAAGGCGTGATGGATTATAATGTTTTAATCTCTGAATGCGGGGAGGAAGAGAAAAACTTCCTCACTGAAAATTTCTTCAAGAAGATTGACTTTGATGATCCGGAAAAGGCGATGGAAGATTGCCTTAAGCGTTTTAAAAAGGAAAAACAGCATAGATTATTAGATGAGATTCAGGATAAGATTAAAGAGGCAGAATTAAAAAAGGACAGCACACTATTAAAGACACTCCAATTAGAGCAGCAGGAGCTGCTTGGATTAAAGAGGAATTAACATGAAAGGTAACTTTTCAGAACCAGTCTGGCCGGAGATTCGTCCGGAAGATGAACAGAATGAATTGACAGAATTTTTAGGGGAATCTGTAGAGGAGGAATTCATTGAAGAGGATAAAAAGCTGCCTCCTGAAAAGGAAATCAGTGCAGATGAACCGCTGAAGATATACCTCAGGGAGATAGGGACGGTGCCCTTGCTTACAAGGGAAAGCGAGATGGTAATAGCGCAGGAGATAGAGGAAGGACGGGACAATATAGCCGGGGTTATCTTTATGATGCCTTTTACAATAAAAAATATTCTTTCACTTCCTGATATGCTGATGAAGAATGAGATGCACATTAAAAATCTAATCTCTGACTGGGCTGAAACCGAGAATGAAGAAAGTGTATTAAAGAATTTTTTAAAGACTGTCAACACACTGAAAAAACTTTATCTTAAGAGAGAATCATATCTTAACGGGCTTAACCAGAAAAGGCTTGGCAGCAGAGCCCGCAAACTGACGACAGCAAAATTGGAGAAAACAAAGGCAGATATAGTCAGAAAAATCCTAACACTCAATCTTAAGGATGAAATAACAGGGGCATTCATAGAACGGTTTAAAAAATATGCGGCACAGATGAGGGAAAAATATAAAAAAGCAGGCAGCATTTCTAAAAAGTCTCAGTATTGTAACGGGCTTAAAAATGAAATATTGCAGGTAGAATCTGCCCTCGGTTTGAAGGGGCATGAGATACAAAATGCCCTGAGGGTTCTTAAACAGGCAGAGAAACAAATGGAAGAGGCAAAAAAGGCTCTGGTAGAGGCAAATCTCAGGCTTGTAGTAAGCATTGCGAAGAGATATATGGATAAGGGACTTAGCCTGTCAGACCTTATTCAGGAAGGCAATATTGGTTTAATGAAGGCTGTAGATAAATTTGAATACAGGAAGGGATATAAATTTAGCACTTATGCCACGTGGTGGATAAGGCAGGCGATGATGCGCGCCCTTGCTGACCAGTCAAGAACAATAAGGGTTCCGGTGCATATGGTTGAAGCAATAAACAGGGTCACGAAGGCTTCACGTGAACTCCTGCAGGAGCTTGGCAGAGAACCAATCACGGAAGAAATTGCTGAAAAAATGAATCTCCCTGAGGAAAGGGTAAGAACCATTCTCAAGATATCTAAGGAGCCTATATCTCTGGAGACTACAATTGGCGGTGATGAAGACAGATGTCTGATGGATTTTGTTGAAGACAGGACTGCATTGTCCCCGCTGGATCTGGCTATCAGGAGTGAATTGCAGGAGCAGATAAAAAAGATTTTAGTGACCATTCCTGAAAAGGAGGCGGAGGTTATCAAGAGGCGGTTTGGCATAGATGACGATTCACCGCACACACTTGAGGAGATAGGCGAAGAATTTAAACTCACAAGGGAGCGCATAAGGCAGATAGAGATGAGGGTACTGAGAAAACTGAGGCATCCGATGAGAAGCAAATGGCTGAGGAGTTTTATGGAGAAGTCTCCAAACATTAAAACATCCCGTTTATAAAAATCTATTGACGGCGTTATATATTTAGTTGTATAATATATTCACCTTTAATCTGGCCCCGAGAGGCTGGGAAGGAAACTTAAAAAACATTTAAGACCTTTTTCCTCTCAGGGGCTGCATTGCAGAGGGAAAAGGTTTTTTTTATGCCCGGGAAAGAGATACTCAACAGCAAAGAGATTGAGAGAGCACTCACAAGGATAGCCCACGAAATCATTGAGAGAAACAAGGGCACGGAAACCCTCTGTCTTATAGGTATTCAGCGCGGCGGCGTATATCTTGCCGGAAGACTTGCCTCATGTATTCAATCCATTGAAGGCGCTCATATTGATACAGGCATACTTGATATTACTTTTTACAGGGATGACCTTTACAGCAAAAAAGACCAGCCGGTAGTAAGGACAACCGATATCCCTTTCTCAGTAACAGGTAAAACTGTGGTAATCGTGGATGATGTCCTCTTTACAGGAAGAAGCATCAGGGCGGCCATGGATGCGCTCATAGATTTCGGCAGGCCTGCAGCCATACAGCTTGCCGTGCTTATTGACAGGGGGCACAGAGAACTTCCCATACGTGCTGATTATGTGGGCAAGAATATTCCTACGCATTTCAGTGATATGGTTGAGGTGTTTTTAAAAGAGGAAGGTAAAGAGGATAAGGTGGTTTTGATAAGCGAACAATAAAAAAGCAGTTGTTAGTGAATAGTGGTTAGTAAAATAAATTAACTGCTAATATTTTAAAAATATGTTTAAAACGAAAGACCTCTTAGGCATTAAGGACCTTACGGCTGATGAGATAAATCATATTCTTGATACTGCTTCAGGGTTTAAAGATGTTCTTGCAAGAGATATTAAAAAGGTCCCGGCACTCAGGGGCAAGACCGTAGTAAACCTCTTCTTTGAGCCTTCAACAAGGACAAGGACATCTTTTGAACTCGCGGCAAAAAGATTAAGCACGGATGTCGTAAATTTCTCTGTTACTACAAGCAGCATAACAAAGGGAGAAACCCTTAGAGATACAGCCTTGTCAATTCAGGCGCTTGGTGCTGATTTTGTCGTGGTAAGACACGGCACTGCAGGTGTACCTCACTTCCTGTCCGGGGTTCTTAAGGCGTCGGTTATAAATGCAGGCGACGGGACTAATGAACATCCGACACAGGCATTGCTTGATTTTTTCACAATACGCTCTCACAAGGGAAAGATTGAAGGACTCAATGTTGTGATAGTCGGAGATATTGCACACAGCAGGGTTGCAAAGTCTAATATCTACGGCTTGATAAAACTTGGTGCAAATGTAAGGCTTATTTGTCCGCCGACACTTATGCCTGCTGAAATTAATAAGCGTAATGTTGAGGTGTTTAATTCTATAGAGCAAGGCATTAAAGACGCAGACGTTGTCATGGCACTCAGGATTCAAATGGAACGTCAGGGTAAAGGTTTTTTCCCCTCTCTTGAGGAGTACTTTGATTTATACGGACTGACAGGCGAGAGATTAAGACTCGCAAAAGATGATGCAATCGTTATGCACCCGGGACCAATAAACCGGGGCGTTGAGATTGCCTCGGATGTAGCAGACGGAAGGCAGTCGGTAGTTCTTGAGCAGGTGACTAACGGGCTGGCAGTGAGGATGGCAGTGTTATATTTACTATCGGGGGTAAAAGAATGAACATAATAAACATTCTGATAAAAAACGGCAGGGTTATTGACCCGTCTCAGGATATTGACGGCACGTATGAGGTTTTTATTGAGGGAGGCAAGATACAGGGCTTGTATCCGCAGGGGAAGGGTCCAAAGGCAGAGAAATCAATTGACGCATCAGGATGCATCGTAATTCCGGGGCTTGTTGATATGCACGTCCATCTGAGAGACCCCGGTTTTGAATATAAAGAAACTATTCAGACAGGTACAATGGCGGCTGTAAGAGGCGGGTTTACCTCTGTATGCTGTATGCCTAATACGAATCCTGTAAATGACAATAAGACAGTGACAGAATTTATTTTAAGGAAAACATATGCAGAAGGCTCATGTTACGTTTATCCTATTGGAACAATTACAAAGGGACAGAAGGGCGAGGAGCTTGCAGAAATGGGAATGATGAAGAAGGCAGGCTGTGTTGCTTTTTCAGATGACGGCAAACCTGTAACGGACAGCCTTGTCATGAGAAGGGCGCTTGAATATTCAAGGATTTTTGACGTTCCGGTTATCTCTCACTGTGAGGATCTAAGATTATCTGACGGTGGTGTGATAAACGAAGGATTTATTTCAACAAACCTCGGATTAAAAGGGATTCCAAAGGCAGCAGAAGAGGTAATGGTTGCCAGAGACATTGCATTGTGCGAGCTTACAGGCGGGAGGCTTCACATCGCCCATGTCTCCACAGAAGGTTCGGTGAGGCTGATAAGGGATGCAAAGGCCCGAGGGATAAATGTGACTGCAGAGACGTGCCCTCATTATTTCTCTCTTGCCGAGGATGCAGTCAGAAATTACAACACAAATGCCAAGGTAAATCCACCGCTGAGAACAGAGAGAGATATTGAGGCTATAAAGAAGGGGCTGAAAGACAATACGATTGATGTGATTGCAACAGACCATGCGCCCCACCATGTAGATGACAAGTCCAACAAGGAATTTGATGCTGCATCTTTTGGAATTTCAGGATTGGAGACTGCCTTCAGCCTTGGATTAAAGCTTGTAGAAAAAGGGGTTTTTGGCTTAAAGGAACTTATTATTAAAATGAGCCTAACTCCTTCAAGAATATTGAAAATTTCAAAAGGCACTCTTGCGGTAAACGCTGATGGTGATATTACAATTATAAACATTGGAAGAGAGTTCACAGTTGATGCAGGGAAGTTTCTATCAAAGGGTAAAAATACCCCGTTTGACGGCTGGCGTTTAAAAGGTGCTGTCGTAAAGACCATAGCAAGGGGAAGGGTTTACGAATGGGAATGAAAACAGAAGACAGAGCACAGAACACAGACATAGACAAAACAAAGGCGGTGTTAGTGCTTTCTGACGGAACAGTTTTTGAGGGCTGGAATTTCGGGGCTGAAGGAGAGACCATTGGCGAGATAGTTTTTAATACCTCAATGACAGGCTATCAGGAAATCCTTACGGACCCTTCTTACAAAGGGCAGATAGTTGTAATGACCTATACGCAAATTGGGAATTACGGAATAAATAAAGAAGATGTTGAATCAATGCGGCCCAATGCAGAGGGGTTTGTCGTAAAGGAATGTTGTAACTTTCCGAGCAACTGGCGCTCAGAAAAGTTCGGAGTTCGGAGTTCGGAGTTCGGAGTAATTAAATCTTTAGGAGATTATTTAAGAGAATATGGAATCATAGGAATTCAGGGGATAGACACGAGGGCGTTAACAACGCACTTAAGAGAGTATGGTGTGCAGATGGGGATTATTTCTACAATTGATGTAAATCCAAAAAGCCTTCTGGATAAGGTTAGGAAACACCCGGGAATTTCAGCCCTTGACCTTGTTAAAGCGGTAACCACGGGTAAAAAGTATAAGTGGGAACAAGGGGTTTGGAAATGGCAGCCTGCTGTCGCAAGAGTTGACAGTTCACAGTTGACAGTTCACAGTCAACAGTCAACAGTCAACAGTCAACTTAAAAAAGTTGTTGTTTACGATTTCGGTGTTAAATTTAATATCCTTAGAAATCTTGTTGAAGCAGGTTTTGATGTGACGGTTGTTCCAGCGCAGACGCCGGCTGAGGCAGTGCTTGAGATGAACCCTGACGGAATAGTTTTAAGCAACGGGCCCGGTGACCCGCAGACAGTTACTTATGCAATAGAAGCTGCCAAGAAACTTCTGGGCAAAAAACCTATTATGGGAATCTGCCTTGGCCATCAGATACTCGGTCTTGCAATGGGCGGAAGGACATATAAACTTAAATTTGGTCATCACGGGGGGAATCATCCGGTGATGGACTTAAAAACAGAAAAGGTTGAGATTACATCGCAGAACCATAATTACTGCGTTGACATTAAGAGCCTCGGCAGTCAGGTAGTGCTTACGCATAAGAATCTCTATGACGGAACAGAAGAGGGCATGAGACACGTTGAACTGCCGGTATTTTCCGTGCAGTATCACCCGGAGGCAGGTCCCGGACCGAATGACTCGGTGTATTTGTTTAAGAGGTTCAGGGAGATGGTGGAGGGGAAATAGTGCCTAAAAGAACTGACATCAAAAAAATTCTGCTCATCGGCTCGGGTCCCATAATCATAGGGCAGGCGTGCGAGTTTGATTACTCAGGCACGCAGGCGTGCAAGGCGCTCAGGGAAGAAGGCTACAAGGTAATACTTGTCAATTCAAATCCTGCAACGATTATGACTGACCCTGAGATAGCCGATGTCACTTACATTGAACCGCTCACATCAGAAATCCTTGAGATGATAATTAAGAAAGAAAAGCCCGATGCAATTCTGCCTACAATGGGAGGGCAGACAGCATTGAATTTAACAGTTGAGCTTGCTGAAAAAGGGATACTTGAAAAATACAAGGTTGAGCTGATTGGTGCAAAACTCCATGCAATAAAAAAAGCTGAGGACAGGGAATTGTTTAAAGAGGCTATGGCGAAGATAAGGCTTGAGACTCCCAGAAGCATGTATGTGAGCTCTATGGAAGACGGATTGAAGGCAGTGGAATATGTCGGCTTTCCTGCAATATTAAGACCCTCTTTTACGCTTGGCGGCACAGGCGGAAGCATTGCCTATAACATAGATGAATATAAAGAAAACCTTAATAAGGCACTTCAGCTCAGTCCGGTGCATCAGGTGCTTGTAGAGGAATCTGTTATCGGCTTGAAAGAATTTGAGCTTGAGGTAATGCGCGACTGCAGGGACAATGTTGTGATTATCTGCTCAATAGAGAATTTTGACCCGATGGGTGTGCATACAGGGGATTCTATAACTATTGCACCGGCACAGACACTGACTGACAAGGAGTACCAGATGATGAGGGATGCCGCTATCAGCATAATACGCGAGATAGGTGTTGACACAGGAGGTTCAAATATCCAGTTCGCAGTGAATCCCAAAGACGGCCGTATGGTGGTAATTGAAATGAATCCAAGGGTCTCAAGGAGTTCTGCCCTCGCATCTAAGGC
>JACROO010000085.1 GCA_016214355.1 Nitrospirota bacterium
ATAATTGCCTTATTTCAGATTCAAGGCAAAGAAAAGAATCTTGCAGTTTCTTTGGTCAGTCTTTTTTATATATCTTTAACGCACATTTGGTATGGTATTCGCTTTTTACAGGGTTATTTATTTACAAAAGATTTGAAGAGCAAGTTAAGGAAGTAGTAAATTATGAAGGTTTCCATCTCCTATCCGCCTCTTGAATCCGAAAAGGGTATCCCTTTATTGGGTCAGAACCGCCAGTTCCAGTGGTTCAGCGAGCCGACCTATATCTATCCCATGGTTCCGGCCTATGCTGCAACCTTACTTAAGGAAAATGGTTTTGAAGTAATCTGGGATGATGCCATTGCAGAAGGGCTTACCTACGCCCAATGGCTGGAAAGGATAAAAAGAGAAAAACCAGATGTTATAGCCATTGAAACCAAGACTCCGGTAGTAAAACGCCACTGGCAAATAATCAACGATTTGAAAAAACTTTCAACTTTCAACTTTCAACCTTTAACTGTCCTTATGGGCGACCATGTTACAGCCCTGCCAGAGGAATCAATGCAAAACAGCAGCGTTGATTTTGTGTTAACCGGTGGAGACTACGATTTCCTTCTTCTGAACTTGTGTAATGCCTTGAAAAATGCTATTGTCCGTAGTCCAGCGCCTATAGCCCTTAGCCATTTGCCTTTAGCCCCTGGCATTTGGCATAGGAAAGAAGGGAAAATAACAAACACAGGCAACTATGATTTAAATCATGACCTCAACGCGCTTCCTCTTATAGACAGAGACCTGACAAAGTGGAAGCTGTACAGTGAGAAGAACGGAAACTACAAATATCTGCCAGGAACATACACAATGGCTGCCCGTGACTGCTGGTGGGGAAAATGCTCTTTCTGTTCATGGACTACAATATACCCAGGAGCGCAATATGCGTTTTGGAATACTCGGCGAAAAAGAGTATAAGATGATGTCCAAGGCAGGGTTCAGGTTTATTCTTTTTGGGCTTGAATCCGCAAATCAGAAGACACTTGACAGAATAGATAAAAATCTGAAAATTGAAAAGGTAGCAGAGGGGGTAAAGTTTGCTAAGGAGGCAGGGCTTGATCCACATGTTACCGTGATGATGGGTTATCCGTGGGAGACAAAAGAAGATGCCAGGAATACCATTGAACTTGCGAAATACTTGTTTAAATGTGGGTATATTGATACCCTTCAGGCTACCATTGTGATACCGTATCCCGGAACTCCCCTTTTTGATGAATGCAAAAACAATGGCTGGCTGTTGACTGAGGACTGGGACAGATACGATATGAGAGAGCAAATAATGTCATCATCTATGTCTGGAGAAGATATAAAAGAGTTAACGCAAATGTTATATAAGTCGTTTATTAGCCCCCAATTCTTCTTGAGAAAGGCTCTTTCTATTCGTGGTACTGATGATCTGCGCTTTTTTTGGCGTGCCGGGAAAAAGATTATTGGTCATCTGACGGATTTTAAGGCAAAAGAGAGTCATGGGCATATATAAAATACTATACAGCTTATTGCTGGATCTTCAAAACTATTGATATCACTAATTGAGTGTGAAAAAATAATGTGTTCAAGCATTGCTATAACATATGTAATGGAGGTTTAAATGCTAAGGATTGGTTTAATAGGTTGCGGCCATTGGGGCAAAAACTATTTTAGGGTTTTTAATGAGTTGTCCAATTCTCAGATAGTGTGGGTTTCTGATGCCAGACCAGAAGTAGCACAGGGTATTAATAAATACAGATCTACGATAGAATTCAGCACAGATTTTGAAACTTTTCTTAAAAAGAACTTCGCCGATGCTATTGTTGTTTCTACGCCAGCCTCCACTCATTACGAGATTGCAAAAAAGTGTTTGTTAAATGGTGTTCATATTTTGATTGAGAAACCATTAGCCTTGAAAGTAGAGGAAGCAATAGAATTGGCAGAATTGGCAGAGAAAAAGAAAAAAAACCTTATGGTTGGGCACACCTTTCTTTTTAATCTGGGTATTCGGAAGATAAAGGAATACATCGGCAATCCTGATTTTGGGAAGATATACTATATTCATTCAAACAGAACCCATATCGGACTTATCAGAGATGATGTTAATGCAGTATGGGATCTTGCGCCGCATGATGTTGCAATTTTTTCTTATCTCCTTGATGCCAACCCAATAAAGGTAAGTGCTGTTGGAGGAACCTTTCTTAAAGATTCAAAAGAAGATGTAGGATTTATAAATCTTATTTATCCCAACGGAGTTATAGGGAATATTCATGTTAGCTGGATTAATTCCAATAAAGTCAGAGAAATGGCTGTTATTGGCAGTAAAAAAAGGATACTGTTTGACGATCTGAATAATCTGGAAAAGATACGGATATTTGAGAAGGGGGTCAGTGTTGAAAGGCCGTATGATGGGTTTGGAGAATTCCAGTTGCTTTTGAGAGATGGGGATATTATCAGCCCTAAAGTAGAACCTCATGAACCATTAAAGATTCAATGCGCTCATTTCCTTGAGTGTATTGAAAAAAATCAGATACCACTTACAAACGGAAGGCACGCTGTTAATAATGTGAGGGTCATGGTTGCAATTCAGAAAAGTATGGAAAGGGAAGGAGAGCCGGTTAATGTTTAATGCATCTCATCTGCAAGATAAAACAATTATTTTAGGGAAAGGCTACAAATTTGATGCCAATGTGGTGGTGGGGTACAAACCATCCAGAAAAATTGAAAATCTTCAAACGATAATTGGAGAAAATGCAAATTTAAGGTCCAATACAATTATCTATGCAGGCGTCAAAATAGGCAACAATCTGGAAACAGGCCATAATGTTGTCATCAGGGAGGAGAATATTATCGGTGATAATTTTAATATTTGGAACAATTCCGTCATGGATTATGGTTGTAAAATTGGGAATAATGTCAAGATCCATAGCAATGTCTATATCGCACAATTTACAGTCATTGAAGATGATGTTTTCATAGCACCGGGTGTGACTTTCGCAAACGATTTTCATCCGGGTTGCGATTTTTCAAAGAAATGTATGAAAGGTCCTTATATAAAAAAAGGGGCGCAGATCGGAGTGAATGTCACCTTGTTGCCATATGTAGCCATTGGAGAATATTCCTTAATAGGCGCAGGAAGCGTGGTGGTTGACGATATTCCCCCACAATCAGTAGTTGTGGGAAATCCTGGCCGCGTCATAAAAACAATAGAGGAGTTGGTGTGTTCAACTGGCATTACTGATAAACCGTATAAATGGAGGCAAAATGTCTAAAATACAATTTGTTGATTTGCAAGCTCAATATAGAGGTATTTCCGATGAAGTGAATAAGGCTATTGCCAGAGTGTTGGAAAAAGGGGATTTTATTCTTGGAAATGATGTGAGTCGGTTTGAGGACGAGTTTGCTGCATATTCTGGTTGTAAGCATGGCGTTGGTGTTGGCTCTGGGACTGAAGCTCTGCATTTGGCGCTTATGGCATGTGATGTTGGTCCGGGTGATGAGGTAATAACTACCGCCAATACGTATATTGCCACCGTATTAGCGATTTCCTATGTAGGAGCAAGACCTGTATTGGTTGATGTTGACCCGGAAACATATAATATTGATGTTAAAAAAATAGAAAAAGCCATAACAAAGAAAACAAAAGCTATTATTCCTGTGCATCTATACGGTCAACCTGCAGATATGGATTCAGTAATGGCAATAGCCAGACAGGATAAACTAAAAGTGATAGAAGATGCTTGTCAGGCGCATGGGGCTGAATATAAGGGGAAGAGGGTGGGAAGCATTGGTGATATAGGATGCTTCAGTTTTTATCCCGGCAAAAACTTGGGGGCATATGGAGATGGAGGAATGATTACAACAACTGACAATATTCTGGCTGATAGGGTAAGAATGCTTCGGAACTATGGCCAGCGTGAGAAATATCACCATTTAGTGAAAGGTTTTAACAGCAGATTAGATACAATGCAAGCTGCTATCTTGCGAGTTAAATTGAAAAGATTGGGTGAGTGGAATGAGCAGAGGAGAAGACATGCATACGAATATAACAAACTTCTGAAAGGGAAGGTTGCAATACCTTATGAGAGTCCGGAAACGTGGCATATCTATCATCTCTATGTTGTTAGGGTTAATGATAGGGATAAGATAATGGAAGAGTTTAATAATGCTGGCATTGCAACAGGCATCCACTATCCAGTGCCGATTCATCTTCAGGAGGCTTATAAGGATTTAGGCTACAAAGCTGGAGGTTTTCCTATTACAGAGGACTATGCAAAGAAGATTTTAAGTCTGCCTATATTTCCTGAATTGACAAGCGAGAATATACGGAAGATTGCCGAAATATTATGACAAAAGTAGGTTTGATATATCCTCCCAGTCCTTTTTTAATCAATCAAAAGGCGTTTCCACCGCTGGGCATACTATATCTATCAGCATATCTCCGCCGTGAGGGAGTGAATGTTGAAGTGATAGATTTGACTAACAAAGAGAACTGTTTAGAGGAAGTATTGCAGAATCTGAACTTTTCAGTTGTTGGGCTGAGCTCGACAACACCGCAGTATCCTTTAGTGAAAAAGATTAAGGATATTATCAAAAGAAATAATCCCTCCACAGTGATAGTCATAGGTGGAGCCCATGCATCCTCTAACATACAAAGGTGTATAGACGATGCATTTGATGTTGTTGTAGTTGGTGAGGGAGAAAGAGCGTTATTAGATATTATCCATAAGCATGAACGGCATGAGGAAATTCAGAAGGTAATCAGATTCCCTTATATAGAAAATCTTGACTCTGTGCCGTTCCCTGCAAGAGATATGATAAAACTCCATGATTATGGCTATGAGGTGGATGGTGGCAAAGCTACTACTATTATTACCAGCCGAGGGTGTCCTTATGAATGCGCTTTCTGTTCAAAGGATGTATGGAGCAGAGGAGTGCGTTTTCATGGCATTGAATATGTTGTTGAAGAAATACGCTTGCTGAGCGAGAAATATGGTTTCCGTCATCTTCTTTTTCTTGACGATCTATTTACCATGAATAAAAAAAGACTTTTAGCTATCTGAAAGGTTGAGGATAATACCAGACTTGTTTTAGACTGCAAAGAAGTTGGGATAGCAGTCAATGTTTTCTTGATGATAGGGCTTCCTGGTGAGACATATGAAACTGTGGAGGAAACAAGAATGTGGATGGAAAAGGTCAGACCTGATAAATTTGGGTTTAATATCTTTGCCCCTTACTCAGGAACGCCTATTTATAATAATATCAATCAATACGATCTGACGCTGCTTCCTATGTCTGATGAAAAAAGCTGGGTAAAAGGCAAAGATGGAGAGCACCAGGCTTATGTGGAAACCAACGAACTGAAAGCAGAGGAAATTCTTAGATTATTTAAAGAACTTTTTCAATATTATACACAATTATGCAGTTGGAAACCTGGTGTAGGAACTGTTAAATGATTGGTTATCTTATGACTATTGCATTGCCCATAGCGGGTATTGGTTATTTCATACAGATTTGGCCACGCATCTCTCAGAGATATTTCGGTGTAGACGTTTGGCGGAATCTCTCCATTATTGACTATATCCGACGACATAAACGGCTGCCTGACTATCTGCCGCAGTATATGCTCAAAGGGCAGTTTGATTATCCGCCTCTTTTTCTTATTGCGCTATCATTACTGCCTAAATCTTTTTTAGAAAGGTATCAGGGATTTATTGCCCCGATGTTGGATGTTGTTCATGGGTTATGTCTATTCATATTTGCCTATTTTATAACGCAGAGTGTATTCATATCTGCTACGGCACAAATTATCTATGTATTAACGCCTATTATGATAATGGAGAATGCCCAATTAAGCCCGAGAGGTTTTGGTTCTTTGTTATTTACCATAGCTCTCCTTGCAGTTTTCTATTTTTCTCATAATCACGATGCATCCTATCTCATCTTTGCCTTGTGTATAATCAGCGCCATGCTGTTATCCAGTAAGATGGCTGCCCAGACCTTTTTCTTTTTTTCTATTTTTTATCTTTTGGCAGTGTACGATATAACTTATTTATTAGTCATTTTGGGAGCTGTGGTTCTCGCCATAGTGGTAACAAAAGGATTTTATATGCGGGTGTTGGCAGGCCACTTGCATGTGTTTAAGTATTTCAGAAAGATAATTGATGTGAGGTATGCCCATCAAATTCGTGGAGTTATATCTCCTTCTCAGAGTAAAGATTTTATAGGAAAAATTAATGCAATAATTAACAGGCTACCGTTGGTTGCTTTTATAGCCGGAAACCCATTTTTGATGTTTGCTTTTTTTGTTGTGGGGATTGATACTTTATGGGGTCTATGGGATGTAGAACAGCAAATAAATTATACAGATATATTCCAATTCATGAAATTATGGCTCTTTATTATCGTATTTTTGGGGCTTATCACTGCCCATGTCAGGCCGCTTCTTTTTCTGGGCGACGGAATAAAATATCTGATGTACGGCATAGTTCCTACAGCTTTTTTGCTTGCTACTTATGTAGTAGTAACAGGTGGATGGATTTTATGGGCGACAATATTGATAGGTGTTGCAGTCTTAGCGCAAAGCCTCTATCTTCAGAATAAAGTAGTTAAAACAAAGTCTCACCGAGTTATTGACAGCACGATAAGGGAAGCCATGAATTTTCTGCAAACTGCATCAGATTCTACGCCACAAATCCGTGTGGCAACTATTCCATTTGCAATGGCAGATGCTTTGGCATATTTTACCGATTGTCAGGTGCTTTCGTCAGATAGCGGTTATGTGCTTGGCAATTCGCAGGACTATATTGACTATTATCCGTTTCTCAGAAAGTCTTTAAGTGAAATTGCGCATAAGCATAAAATAGATTATATTTTTGTTGATACGCGATATGCAGCCCTTGAGGAGTTGAATCTTGGAAAGTATAATATAGCTTTTCAGTCCGGCAGTTATATAATTGTAAAATATTGAGCTAATGATTAAAGATAGTTATAGACATATGGTATCTATATTCAAGGCAAATTCGACGCGAGAAGTGCGAGACGGGTTTATGCGTGAAATGGAAAAGTTCCGTGCGATATTTCCAACTGCCAAAGACTCCAGGATACTCCTAAAACCTAATTGCAACAGCAACATGAATGCCTTGACCGGCAATACGACAGATTTGCGGCTAATGGCCTCTCTCCTTGAGTGGCTCAGGGATAACGGCTATACCAAGATTACCATAGGGGAGGGCACAAGCAGCGGTTTTCACAGGACAGGGATCAAAGTCTTTTCAAGACTCAAAATAGATGAAATTGCAAAAAGATATGGAGCAAGGCTCGTTGATTTTAATCACGAGTCTCATGCTGAGATTGAGTTTGAAGATGGCATAAAGGCAGCGGTGGCAAGAGTGTGTTTAGAATCTGATTTCTTTATCAATTTGCCAAAGATAAAGACCCATTTTGAGACGCAGATGTCAGTATGTCTAAAAAATCTGATAGGCTGTTTGTGCGGTGTCTATGAAAAACAAAAGACACACAGAAGTCTCTATAAAAACATTCTAAACCTCAACAAATATATAAAACCAAACCTACATATTGTTGATGGACTCATTGCCATGGAGGGAACAGGGCCAAGTAAAGGGACGCCTATTAAAATGGGCTTTGTCATGATTGGCACAAATCCGTATGTACTTGACCTCTGTAGCGCAAAAGTTGCTAAACGAAACTATCAAGAGATACCCTATTTAAAGATTGCGGAAGAACGAGGTTTAATTGACCCCGAAGATCATGCATATATAAAGGGGCTTACGATTTTAGAATCGTTGTCGCAGGACCTGAAACGACCTCAGGTAAATGCATTGGCAGCATTTATAAATAATCCGAAATGGCAATATTTATTAGTCAAGATTAGGCTTTCACCGCCCTTCAATCTTTTTTTCTCGTCAAATGTTGGCGGCTGGCTTTTAAATCGTTTAGGGCTTCGTCAGGATGTATTTATAATGCAGGATTCGCACTGCACAGCGCTGCGTTTGGATAACACCAAGTGCGATCATTGCAATATATGCGTAGATTATTGTCCGATGAGTCTCAACCTTCCTGAAAAAGTGGGTTCTCAGGAAAACGGTTGTATAAAATGCGACTATTGCTATTTGGTGTGCCCGAAGGATGCCATATTGTTTGAGGGAGATATTGGTTTTTTGCAACAACAATTGAATGAATATGGGGCGATTGTGAAGAAAATGAATCAAGGAGGAAACAGTGAATCTAAAGCAGTTTAATCCGCTCAAGATACTGAATCATTGGGAAGTATTGAATGAGATAATGAAAGGCCATAATCCGGCTCCCATTTCATGTGAAATAGATCCAAGCAATATATGCAATCATAACTGCATCTGGTGCATTAATGACAAATATAGACATGACTATATGCAGATGCTTCCGGAAGATATGCTGATGCGTATCATCGATGAAGTTGCTGCAATGGGGATTAAATCTATAGCCTATACAGGCGGTGGCGAGCCGCTGACAAACCCAGCTACTGTCAAAGCGCTATATAAGACTACCGAATATGGGCTTGATGCTGCATTGGTTACAAACGGCGGACTCTTGAATGAAGAAAATATAGAAGCTATTGTTAAAAACTGCATGTATGTCAGGATTAGCGTGGATGCCGGTTCTAATAATGTGCATAAGCAATTGCACCTTCCGAATAATCAAAGGGACGATGAATTTCAGCAAATCATTAAGAGCATAGAGTGGCTCGTTCAGGTTAGAAGAAAACTCGGCGCTGCAATTGAAATAGGAGTCGGTTTTCTGGTCTTTCCCGCTAATTATCAGCAGGTATTTGATACAGCATCTTTAATGAAAGATATTGGTATTGACTACATTCAAATTCGCCCTGCGTATATGCAAGGGGTAAAACTTTCGGAGAAGATATGGCATGAGACAAAGGAACAGATGGAAAGGGCATTAACCTTGTCTAACGGTTCTTTTAAGGTTTTTCCTATTCTGCATCGGTTTGATGAAGTTGAAAATTTGGAGCGTGGATATTCTAAGTGCCTGGGGCATGCATTGGTCGGGGTTGTTGGAGCTAATGGAAAGATGTATCTCTGCTGCCAGTTGAGGGGGTATGAGAAATATTGCTTTGGCGATTTGCACGAGAGTTCATTTAAGGAGATATGGAATAGCAATAGAAGGAAAAAAGTTATTGAGGGCATTCAGTTAAGTGAATGTCCGCCATGCAGGTATAACAAATATAATGAAATTTTGGATTATTTAACTGACAATGAAAGGCCTCACAAAAATTTTCTTTAAATACAAGAGTAATAAGGTGCTTATATGGAATTGAAAGGAAAAAGGGTATTAGTAACTGGCGGCTCTGGGTTTATAGGAAGCCATCTCATAGACCGCTTACTATTAGAAGGTGCTGAGGTTGTTTCTCTCTGTCGCGGCCAAACGGTAGAGAATAAAGAATATTTGCCGGGCAATTCCAATAAAATTATTCATGTGGTTGGCGAGATAAGAAACAGGGCTAAGTTATATGAAGCCATGGAAGGGGTTGCAGTAGTGTTTCATTTGGCTGCATTCACAAATGTGAGAGGGGGAATTGAAAGGCCGATCCTTGATTTTCAGGATACAGCGATGGGAACAGTTGAGCTTTTGCAGGCAATGGCGGATAAAAATATTGAGAAATTTGTTCTCTTTTCTGCCGGGCGGGTATACGGCAATCCCCAATATGTTCCAGTTGATGAGCAGCATCCATTGAACCCTCTGGAACCGTATGGGTTAAGCAAATACACCAGCGAATTATGGTGCCGCTACTATGAAAAGAATTTTGGCATTCAGCCAATTATTATGAGGCTTTTTAGCACGTATGGAGAAAGGCAATTGCCTAAAAAGAATTCAACGACCAATGTTGTCAGCATCTTTACGGCCCGTTTATTGAACAACGAAGATATTTTTATATATGGCGATGGTTCTCTTTTAAGGGATTTCATCTATATTAATGACCTTATTAACATTATTGTCAGGTCTGTTGCAAGAGACTTGTGGGGAGAGGTATTTAATGTGGCTTCCGGCAGTACTGTTACTATGCGCAGGCTTGCTGAGATGATGGTTGATATGATTCATCCTGCCAATGCCAAGATTCTTTACAAGGAGCCGATTAAAGGAGATGTCAGTCTCTATCCGGATATTTCTCGGTTAAAGGAGAAAGCAAATTACAAAGAGTTTGTGCCTCTTGAGACAGGGCTGCAGAATTATATCAATTGGTTCAGTAAGATTCAGGTTTTGAAAGGAGCAGCAAATTGAATCTAAGACAATTTAGCTCATATAAGATCCTCTACCATATTCCTACTATATTAGAAATCCTATCCGGTAAGAATCCGTTTCCGGTTTCGTGCGAGATTGACCCCAGCAACTATTGCAATCATTCGTGCGAATGGTGCTATTTTGTAGAGAGTCGGGAGAGTCATCTTACATCTATTCCACGGGAAATACTCTTACGCGTTGTAGAAGAATTAGCTAAAGGCGGCACAAAGGCAATTACATTCACTGGGGGGGGAGAGCCTTTGTTAAACGAGGCAACTTTGCCTGCCATTGAGAAGGCATCAGCCCATGGTATAAAAACCGGCCTTGTAAGCAACGGTGCCTTGCTGGATAAAGAAAAATGCGAATTTGTTGTCAAGCATTGCAGCTTTGTCAGATTTAGTGTAGATGCCGGTTCCTCTAATACATTTGAGGCAATCCACAGGCCCAAAAATCCCAAAACAGATAATTTTGATAAAATCATGCAGAACCTGTCATATTTAGTAGAGGCAAAAAAAAGAATAGAGAAGGAAATGCCAATTGGTATCGGATTTATTGTTCATCCTAAAAACTACGAAGAGATATATTTAGCGGCAGAACTCTTTAAAAAGATTGGGGCGGACTATTTTCAACTTCGTCCTGTTTTTTCCCCAGATAATACTCTATCTATGACCGAAGTGTGGTTAAAGGCTACGGAATTTATTGATAAGTCATTGAATTTAAATGATACGTCATATCAAGTGTTGCCTATTCAGAGACGCTTTGATGAAATTATGAGCGCCAAAAGAAGATACAGCCAATGTCTCATACATAGCCTTCTGGCTGTGGTTGGCGCAGATGCAAGATTGTATCTGTGCAGCATGTTTAGGGGAAATGAGAAATTCATGTTGGGGGATTTAAGGAAAGAGTCTTTTAAAGATATATGGAATGGTGGACAGAGAAAGCTGGCAATTCAATCTATTGACCTGAATAAGTGTCCTTCCTGCAGATACGCTGTTTATAATGAAATAATGGATTATTTGGATGAGGGAAAGGTTTTCAAAGAGCAGTTTCATGTAGATTTTTTATAACAGGCTTCTCCTATCTGTGCAGAAAAGATTATATGGAAGCTCGCAGCGATAAAAAGATAATAGTGGTAACACATGCGTCTATATCACCTACTACCGGTGCTGAGGTTTATGGACAGGCATGGGCATTGGCTGACTACATGAGGGGGAGATGTAAGGATTTTTTATTTATAAGACATCCTTTGAATGGCCAATATCCTTCAAAGACAGAATGTAAGATTAACGAAAAGGCACAAACATATTCTTCTCGGATTGGAAATACCAAGGGAGTGGTTCGGTATCTCTTTGACACAATGCGAACTATATTCTGGGCTATTAAGAATAATAAAAGATGGGATCTTTATGTGGGTATTAATGGTATAAATACTTTAGCTGGTATTATTTTAAAGAAGCTTGGTATTGTCAAATATCTCGTATTTTATACTGCAGATTATGTTCCAAGGCGGTTTGAGAATAATATCCTCAATCGCATTTACCATTGGGTAGATAGAGTTGGTATTAAAAATGCTGATTATGTTTGGAATATCTCCAAGAGGCAGGTTGGAATAAGGCGTAGGCAGGGTGTGCCAGACAGCAAGAATAGGCATGTTCCCCATGGGGCCGAGATGAATAAGATTATTAGACCTAGCATAGAGAGCGTAGATGCATATTCTTTGGTATTAGCAGCAAATTTAGTGCCGTCAATTGATTATAAGTTTATACTGGATATATTTAAAAGAGTAGCAGAACAAATATCGGAGGCAAAACTTTATATTATAGGTACTGGCGAGAACGAGTTAAAAATGAAAAGCTATACGCAACAGCTACAATTAGATGGTAGGGTTATTTTTAAGGGGAATATGCCTCATGATGAGTTGCTTAAATTTCTACCATACTGCGGTATCGGGATAGCTATTTATACAAATTTGTGCTCTTGGACAGAATTTTCTGATTCATTTAAGATAAAGGAGTATCTGGCGTGCGGATGTCCTGTGATAGCATCTGGCGCTGAGGCTGCTATAGAAGAATCGATTAACAGTGGAGCTGTATTTCCTGTGACAGATGGAATTGACAGCACCATTGAAATAATAGAAAGGCTTCTGAAGGATAAAAAATTTTACAGTATGTGCAGAGAGAATGCCGTCAGGTTTATGGAGAAAATGGATTGGTCATCCATATATTCCCAGCAACTGGCTTTCTTAAACTGCGATAACTGAATGGGGTAATAAAAATGAATTGCAAGAGGGTAGTCCTTTTTAATAGTCCTTATATTGTGGATAAAAAAGATAAATTGGAGGAAGGAAACATACATGCCCGTATTGGCACTGCATCTATTGCAGCATATCTTCTGAGTAAAGGTATAGAGACACATGTCATTGATTCCACTGATATGAATCTTATACGGGCATCGCTTAAGCAATATCCTGCTGATATAGTAGGTATTCCAGCTTTTACATTCGAGATAGGTGATGCAGCAACTACGGCACGGCTTGTTAAAGAAGTTTTGCCTGATGCAAAGATAATAGTAGGAGGTCCTCACCCTACAGCGCTTCCTGTAGAAACCTTAAAGGACTTTGACGAATTTGATGTTGCGGTTATTGGCGAAGGAGAGCATACAGTGGAAGAATTGTGTAGAATCTCTGAATTGTCGGATGTGAGGGGTATAGCATTCAGGAATGGCGCAGAGATAAAAGTTACAAGAAGCAGAGACGTATTCAAGAGTCTTGATGAAATACCTTCTCCTGCATGGGATGATTTTGACTTTTCAAAGAGATTGGTATGGGTGGAGGAGTTTAATAGAAAAGTGCCTTATTTACCGGTTGAATCCTCGAGAGGATGCCCATTCCCCTGCATATTCTGTTTCAGAGTAACAGGTAAATCTGTTCGCTATAGAGACCCTAAAAAGGTTGCTCATGAGGTGGAGAGACTGACTGAGAGATTTGGCCAGATGAAATTTTATTTTGTTGATGGGACATTTGGCATTCATAAAGAATTTGCATCTGAATTATGTGATGAATTTATCAGTCGTGGCTTGCCAGAAAAAGTTGTTTGGGATGCCAGTTCTCGGGTTGATGTGGTTGATAAAGAACTATTGATTAAAATGAAAAATGCTGGTTGTATACAACTTGGTTTTGGAATTGAATCTGGCGATGACAAGATGCTGAAAATTATGGGAAAGAATTTTACAACCGCTGATGTAAAAGAGGCAATAGATATGTGTCTTGATGCCGGGATACAGGTCGGTGGCAATTTTATCCTTGGTTACCCACATGAGACAAGAGAGAGTATCAAACAAACTATAAAATTTGCAAAGAAGTTGCCCATTGACACTACTAATTTTGCGATCATGGTGCCTTTTCCTGGGACGGAAGTAAGAGAAATGGCGGAGCGTAATATGGGAGGATTAAAGATATTGACAAATGACTGGAGGTATTATGGAAAGCAGATTGGCGCAACCCTCGAATTAAATCAACTATCTCAGGAAGATCTTCAATGGTATCAAACACGCGCCTATTTGGAGTTCTATCTTACCCCGCGCAGAATAATATTTTTTATCAAGGGGCTTACTTTTTATAGAGTTTGGTATGGTGTTAGAAGACTATTTAAGCTCATTTTATATGCGTTGAGAGGAGAAAAGCGATGATAAAAATTGTAGTTATTGTTTGCGGCTATATATGCTGCTTATGAGGGTAAATTAGGTATGAAATCATTTTTTAACATTTTCAAAACGGAGTAGATTAATTGTAATTTGCTCAATACCTTCGATTTTTGTCTTCCTTGATAATGGAGAGGAGTCAAAGTATAAAGGAAAAAATTGATAGACTGAAAATCTAACATTTTCACTCATGACCATGTTTTAGGTTTAAATATTTCTCTATAGTCGAACTCTGCGGGGGAAATAAAAATGAAAACAATAGTAATGATTCCAACATATAATGAGAGGGAGAATATTAAGCCTCTCATGGAGCAGATACTCAGATTGGATAACAATATAGAGACGCTTGTTGTTGACGATAATTCTCCAGACGGCACATGGAGGATTGTACAGGAAATATCAGAGAGAGAGCCAAGGGTTCATTTGCTTCACAGAGAGAAGAAGAAAGGGAGGGGAACCGCAGGTATAGATGGATTGAGGTACGCCATTGAAAAAGGGGCTGATTATATAGTCGAGATGGATGCGGATTTTTCGCATAACCCTAAGTATATCCCTGAAATTCTGAGGGCGATGGAGAAATACGATGTGGCAATCGGTTCACGTTTTATTGATGGTGGAAAGGATAAAGACAGGGGACTGTTGAGAAGGCTTATCACAAAATTGGCAGGTATGTATGTAAGGATATTATTAGCCGTGAAGATAAAGGATGTGTCATCAGGCTTCAGGTGTTTCAGAAGACAGGTGCTGGAAAAGATAGACCTTGATGATATGGTATCCGGAGGGCCGTCTATCGTGCTTGAATTATTATACAAGATTACCCTGAATGGTTTCAGAATCAAAGAAGTGCCTATAATCTTTGAAGACAGGAGGCAGGGCAGGACAAAGCTGGATTGGATAACACTTCTTGAGACGATGGTGATGGTGCTAAGGCTAAGAAAAATGCAAAAGGACGGTTTAATCAAAACAGCATGAGAGAAAAGGTCTTATTATTAAATCTGCCGGGAAAGATGCCTTATATACGGGACTATTACTGCAGCAAAGTTTCAAAAGGGAGTTATATCTATCCGCCGACAGACCTTGTTGTGCTGAGCGGCATAATTGCAGAAAAGTACGATATAGCAGTTCTTGATGCAATGGTTCATGGTATGAGTGAAAGCTCATGCATGACTAACATAAAAGAAATTAACCCTGATGCCATTGTTGCCCTTGCTGGCTCGGTATCATGGGAGGAAGATGCGCATATCCTGAAGGAGATTAAGACAAAGACAGATGTTCCAATCATTGTTACTGGAGACCTCTTTTTAGAAGATAGCGCGGGTATTCTTAAAAATTATCCATTTCTTGATGCAATACTTTTGGATTTTACCAATACGGATGTAATAGCTTATCTGGATGGCAGAGAAGATGAAATAAAAAATATGGTATACAGGAAAGATGGCGAAATTAAAATTAAAGCCTTGCCGCGTACAGCAGAAAAGGAATATGACATACCCATCCCGCGGCATGAACTATTTCAAGGCAATTACAATTATCCGTTTGTGAGGCACAGGCCATTCGCAACTGTTTTAACAGACTATGGCTGTCCGTATAAATGCTCTTTCTGCGTTATTGCAACCTTGAGTTTTAAGTATAGGCCCGTGGAAAATGTAATCTCCGAACTGCGCTATTTGAAGGGTTTGGGATACAGAGAGATATACTTCAATGACCAGACATTTGGCATAAAAAGGGCTCGGACGCAAGAGTTGTGCGAAAGCATGATAGAAGAGGGATTGAATTTTGGATGGGTATGCTGGTCAAGGGTGGATGTTATAAACGAAGAACTTCTTAAAACAATGAAAAAATCAGGCTGCCACACTGTTTTGTTTGGTGTGGAAACTGCTAATGAAAAATCGCTTAAAAACATGGGCAAAGGATATACATTAAGAGAGGTAGAAGAAACTTTTAGATTGTGTAAAAAGCATGGTGTAAGAACTCTGGCCACATATATTCTTGGGTTGCCGGAAGAGAATAAAGAGGATATTATAAAGACCATTGAGTTTGCCGTCAGGCTTGATTCTGATTTTGTGTCATTTAATACCCTCATACCAAGGGCAGGGACACCAATTAGGCAATATGCTGTTGAATCAGGATGGATTTCAGATGGCGATATTATGATGGACCAGTCAGGCACCTATGCTGTCATGGGTAATGAGGCGCTTACAGGGGACGAGATACTGGAGCTTAAAAGCTATGCAGTCAGACGTTTTTACGGCAGACCGTCATATATAGCCAAAAGGCTTTTGGGCGTGAGAAGTTTGTATGAATTTAAGAGACTGATTATGGACGGGCAAGGGGTGTTTTTTGGAGAATATGGCGGTTGATAGTAATGGGGCGTTGAAAACCCCCTATTTTGTTACTCTGAACTGGTTGGAGGGTCTTATAAGTAGCTCATTTCTCATCATTAAGATGCTAAAACAGGCTCATGAGAGATGCACTGTTTGATGAATTTTCAATAGCATGCTGACATAACCCTATGATTGTTTACGCAAAAAAGAGACCACAAAACAGATTTTGATTTTTTAGCAGGCTGTTGAAAAAGACACCAACAGCCTTGATTACAAAGATTATAAAAAATGATTACACAGATATTTCAAGAAGTTTTAATCTGTGTAATCAGAGATTGTTGAGTTTTTCAACAAGCTCTTAGTAAATAAACAAAATAACTTATGGATATTCTGTTAATTTATCCTCCACTTTCAGTCAAAGAGAGATATGGCAATAGAAAGATAGGGCAGAGCGGCGGGCATCTGCCTCCTTTAGGAATTGCTGGTATTGCTGCATATTTGAAAGAAAGAGGTTATGCAGTTGGTCTTGTTGATGCCTTAGCATTGGATATGGCTGATGAGGATATTTGCAGGTATATAGCTTCTCATAAACCGAAGGTTGTTGGTCTGTCAGCCCTTACATCCATGTTCCACAGGGCAGTAGCATTAGCTACTGTTATAAGAGAGCAATTCCCTGATATTCTTATCCTTATTGGCGGTCAGCACGCAACTATTATGGGTGAGAAGGTATTCAGGGAAACGACTTGCTTTGACATTCTTGTTTCTGGCGAAGGGGAGTTGACTACCCTTGATTTGATGGAAATTTATAAAAATACGGACTATGAAAGAGAAAAGTTTCTGCATAGTTCATTGGTGGGGCATATTAAAGGGGTGATATTTAAAAAGGACAATTCAATTGTAAGGACACAACCCAGAGAACCAATTGCAGATATAGACAGCCTGCCATTCCCCGCAAGAGATCTTTTGCCCATGGATAGATATATTCCGCTTCCCAATCAATATAAACGACTGCCTGTGGTTCACATGGTTTCAACCAGAGGTTGTCCTTATCCGTGCAGTTTTTGTTCAGCCAGCGCCGTATTCGGGAAAAAGGTGCGCCAGATGAGCCCTGCAAGGGTTATAGCTCAGATAAAACATGTGATGGAAAACTATGGAGCAAAAGAGATATCCTTCTGGGATGATACCATGACCATCAACAAAAACTGGATGATGGAATTGTGCGACAGAATAGTGTCTGAAAAGATTGATATCACATGGACATGCTATGGCCATATAAATACCGTGACAAAAGAAGTGCTTTTGAAAATGAAAGAGGCAGGATGTTTCAATATCTTTTACGGGTATGAAGCAGGAGACCAGGGGTTGCTCAATATGGTAGATAAAGGGACAACTTTGGATAAGATACGGCAGGTTAATCAATGGACAAAGGAGGTAGGCATAGAGATACGGGCATCATTTATGCTCGGCCTTCCCGGAGAAACGCCTGAACTTGCAAGAAAGACTATAAGTTTTGCAATAGAGCTTGAGCCTGACTATGCCCAGTTTTCCCTTACCACGCCGTATCCTGGAACCAGTTTGTGGCAGCAGGCCAAAGAGTATGGAGACCTGAAAACAGATCTTTCAGAATATCATGGCTGGAGTGCAGTATTTCTGCCGCATGGATATAAAAGCAGAGAAGAACTCATTTCAATGGAGAAAGAGGCAATGAGGCGGTTCTATTTCAGGCCGCGATATATTTTAAATCAATTTAAGAAAATCAAGAATATCGTTGACCTTATCCGGTATATAAAGGGTTTTCGGTTTGCGTTGGGGTTTTTAAAATAATCCATGGTACGCATAGCCTTTATACAGGAAATCTGGCATGAGTACATCGGCACAATGTCTATTTCAGCCTCGCTAAAGGCAAAGGGGCATGCATGCGATGTTTTTATCCCCGATGGCGAAAAAGACCTTCGTTCATCTCTAAAATCATTTAACCCTGATATCCTGGCATTTAGCTGTCTTACAGGCGGACATAGGTGGGCAATTGAAAAGGCCGGGCAGCTTAAAAAGGAGTTTGAAAAACCCACAATCTTTGGCGGCATCCATCCAACCCTCTTTCCTCAGATTATAGAGCATCCAAACGTTGACATGGTATGTATTGGCGAAGGAGAGGAGACCCTTGCAGAGATTGCAGACATTTTACCTGCTATAGACGGGCTCAGAGATATAAAAGGTGTTTGGTTTAAAAGAGGCAATGCAATACAAAAAAATGATGCCCGTCCTTTAATTGCAGACCTTTCAAAAATTCCAGTGCCTGACCGTTCCTTATATATCAAATACTCCCTTCTTGATAAAAATCCATCAAAGCACTTTATGGCAGGCCGTGGATGCCCCTATAGTTGCACCTTTTGCTACAATGATTCTCTCAAAAAGATATACAGCGGCAGCAAGTTTTTGAGGCTGAGGCATAGAGGGCATCTGTTAAACGAGATACTCTATGCAAAGAAACATTCCAGGCTTGAAACTATTGTATTTGACGATGATACGTTTACAACCAACCGCCGCTGGCTTGAAGATTTTCTCAATCATTATAAAAGAGAGATTAGTATTCCATACATCTGCAATGTTAGAGTGGAGCATGTTGATGATGAATTGGTCAGGTTGTTGGCAGAGAGCGGATGTTTTCGCGTCTGCATGGGCATTGAATGCGGAAGCGAATTGATTAGAAAAAATGTGCTGAAGAAAAACTTTACGAACGATGATGTTATCAGGGCAGCTAAGATTATTAAGGATTACGGTATTAAGATATTGACAAACAATATGATGGGTATACCGGATGAGACGCTGGATGACGCAATGGAAACGATTAAAATAAATGTCAGGATAAAAACAGATTATCCATGGTGCTCTATATTCCAGCCCTATCCTCAAACACCATTGGCAGATTATGCTGCATCAAAAGGTTATCTCAAATCTATGGATGTTGACAGTTTTGACCCAACCTTTTTTGAAGGAAGTATCCTTGCCATGAAGGATATAGATGCTATTGTGAATCTGCAAAAGTTCTTCTATGTGGCAGTCCGTTTCCCATGGACTATCCCGCTTGTAAAAAAGCTTGCATACTGGCCGTTCAGAAAGATTTACCATTTTATATTTTTAGTTTTTTTTGCCTACCGTTACGCAAAAAGCAACAGACTTGGAATAATAGATATCCTTCGTTTCGGCTTTCAGTCCATAGGACTTTATTTAAAGAGGTAGATAGTATGAATTATGATAAGTGGAGCAGGGATTGTTTCGCTTTTATTAAGCCGCATGAATTACCAGACTCCTCTCTGGTGATACAGTGGCTGTCCGGAAGGCACGATCTTATTTGTAGCTAAAAGAAGCCTTAGGCTTCTGTCTGGGGAGGTTCTCTACTATGTTCCTTAAATTAGATTGTCGATACTATAGAGGGGAAAAGCCCTGTAAGTTTAATCAATTATGCCAGGACTGTTCCTGTTATGAGCCAATGGGCAGCAGGATACTCATCATTAAGCTTGGAGCCACCGGAGATGTTCTGCGGACAACGTGTATTCTTAAGCCCATAAAAGAGCGATATCAGCCTTGTCACATAACGTGGGTGGTTGATGAAGGCTCTGCGGAAGTCCTTAAGGGTAATCCTTTTATTGATAGACTTATGATATTTAATACGGAAGCAACTGTAAGGTTGCAGGCAGAGCAATTTGATATTGTAATCAACTTTGACAAGACGGAAAAGGCTGCTGCTATGGCAGAACTGGTAAAGGGCGGGGAAAAATATGGTTTTGGGCTGAGCAAGTATGGCAGCATATATCCACTCAACGAAGAGTGCAATTACAATCTTGCCCTCGGTTTATCAGATGAGCTCAAATTCAAAAAAAATAAAAAAACTTATCAGGAGATAAACTTTGAGTCTGTCTGTCTAAATTATAAAAAGGAAGAATATGTGTTCAAGGTTTCTGAAGAAGGCTTCTTGTGGGCTAAAGAATATCTTAGGTCTTATGGGGTGACTGAAAAAGATACAGCTATTGGTATTAACACAGGCGGTAGCGACCTGTTTGCGTATAAAGGTTGGACTGAAGCAGGTTTTCATGCCCTTGCCGAGCTATGTACAAAAAGTCTTAATGCCAAAGTTATCCTTCTTGGTGGACCAAGGGAAGTTGAAAAGAATGAAAGAATCTATAATAATTCAAAAGTTCCTTTGATAAACACAGGTAACAATAATACAGTGGACAAGTTTGCTGCGTTAATAAAATGTTGCGCTCTTATTGTGTCAGGCGATACGCTGGCTATGCATCTTGCTATCGCAGTAAAAACACCTGTTGTTGCCCTATTTCTTTCCACTTGTCACCAGGAAATAGAATTTTACGGCAAAGGGATAGCTGTTTCAGCGAATGTAGACTGCTCGCCTTGTTATAAAAAAAGTTGTGATAAGGACGATTGTATTAAAGATGTTTCAGCCGAGAGGGTTTATAAAGTAATAGTTCATTTGCTTAATGAAATTAACTAACCATAAAGATTTAAAGAATTGCCTCTGCGCCCACATTTTAATGGCAGATTTTTTAGACGACAAAAAACCTGCCTATAGCATACTTTCTTATTTGGCTGAACTCAAATTGAAGTATCTTTTTTATAACATGCCTATAGAATGGGGAGCATTAGATTGTTATTCCAGAATAAGAAGACCATGTGAGCGATAATGCTAATAGAGAGAGAAAAGAGAGTTGCTGTTATAGATGTATGCCTGCTGGTTTTTTTTGTGCTGATAGTGTATAGCGGCTGGTTGCGGCCTGGTACTATTGCAAGGACTGATTTGTTTTTGCCTACGGAAGAATGGCTCAGAGAATGGCTAAATAGCCCTTATCTTTGGAGTTATGAAGGTGGCGGTTTTCCACAACCTGTTTATGAATTACAGCAGTATCCTCTGTTTTTATTATGGGCAGCCCTTCATTTTTATCTGGGAGTAGATATTGACTGGGGCAGAAGATTGATATGGGCATTTCCTTTCCTTATTTTTAGTGTCACCTCCATGTATTATCTTACCTATATTCTGTTTAAAAATAGAATAATTAGCAGATGTGCGGCATTATATTTTCCTCTTTCAAGTATGATATTTTGGGCTGCACGAGGCGATTGGATTCAGGGGGTTGCTTCTTGCAGCGTATTACCTTTCGTATTGGCCTTCTTTATACGAGGTGTGAATGAATCCAGAAATGTTTTTAATAGGCAATTACTCATTGCCGGATTATTTATGGGCGTATCCATCTGGTACGAAATGAAAATTGCCATTTTGGGTATTGCAATTATTTTATTATGTGCCATATATCTTTCATGCTTGTCGGCGTCATTTAAAGATGCATTGCGAATCATCGCAGCGTTTGTGATAGTCTGCGCTACTGCTGCTATCTTGAATGCCCATGTTATACTGCCAAATTTTGTAAACCCAGAGACTGGCGTACCTTTGGGCGCTGTTTCATCAGGAACTTTGAGTTCGTCAGTGGATACAAAACTGGTATATGTGCTTAACTTTACCTACTATGCCCTTGTCCGCAACGGCCAGATATATCTTTTTCCTTCCATAATTATCGCGGCACTTGCTTTCCTGACTATATTCTTTCGCCCAAAATGTAAGTGGACTCTATTTTTTTTAATATTAGCTATTATCCTTATATTTTTTGCCAAAGGTGCTACACAACCCTTTGGAGAACTTCTTAGGTTGTCAATTAGAAATATTCCTGGTTTTATAATATTTCGTGATGTAAATAAGGCCCTGCTTGTTCTGACAATACCTGCATCTGTCTTGATAGGCATTTCTGTCAGTGAAATTTACTCAAGGCTAGCCAAAAGAAGAACATTATTTATAGGTGGTTATATTTGTGTTGTCTTAGCAACAATACTGCCATTTTTTATTGGGAATAGAAGTATATATAATGATCCTGCTGGTTCGAGTCTCAATCCTAAACCGATACCAGAAAGCCATAAAGTTGTGCAAAATTGGATAGCAAAACAGCCAGCAGGTTACAAGACATTGCTTTTTCCATCAAAATCAGCTATTGCCTTCACAAGTCAAAGACATCCTGCGCTTTACGGAGCTATTTATATTCAGGAACCGTTTGGTATGTTGGAAAGGTTTTTATGGCTAAAAGAGTATGAGCGGGATACAGCCTTAAGCCGCGGGGAGATTCAAGGCTTTGGGCCTATTCTCGCCAAACTTAATATCAGTAACATTGTTGTATTACCAGAGGAAGATTATTTTTGGCAAATAACTCCCGGAGGAATCGGAAGAAAGGAATTATTGCGTCTATTGGATAGGCAAAAGGGACTAAATAAAGAAAATCTGACAGATGATGTGACCATTTATAAAGTAAAAGCTCCAATGCAACTAATATCTATGCCTCAAAAATCAGCTGTAATTATAGGTGGACTGAGCGCATATTTGCCTATTGGTAGGTTTACGAATATTGCAGAATGGTCATTACTATTCTTGAGCCAGATAAAAAAGGATAAGTCTGAGTTATTGGATAAGATAGATAATATAGTTTTTTATAGAAAGGATAATAGTGATTTATTTGCGGATATTATAGATGATAAATATAAGGTTAATTTTTGGCAATATGCAGGGAATCCCATGGGTATTACAACAACAGCAAGGTCACATAATACTTGGGATGGGGCTGAAAGGATGTGGATACGATACTTCACACCTTATTTTGCAACACGATGGGGTGAAATCCCTGAAGGGGGAGGGGGTTTGGTGCAGGCTGGTAATCCAACCCATGATGAGCCATTAAAATTTTCAGTAGACATATCTGACTCTGGTTTGCATGAAGTGTGGATTAGAATGGGAGTTGGTGATACAAAATGGGTTGATAAGAATTGTGGAGAGGTGGCTGTATCTATAGATTATGCACTTTTTAAATATATCAATGGTTGTGAATTTGTGCCAGGGCTCAAATGGCTGCGTTTGGGAGAGACTAATCTGGGGAAAGGAGAACACATATTTACAATCATAAACCGCTCAGGCATAAATGCCTTGGACCAAATAGTTATCATACCGCAGTCAGTTGCAGATGATACAAGGAGAATGGCTGAAAAGGCTCTTAGCAGGAAGAATATTGTATATTTCTGGGAGCCTGATAAAGATTTCGTAAGCGAGGTAATTTATGGTAGAGGCGGCGACCTGCAGTTGTTAAAAAATGCAAGTTTTGAGGATATAAAAGAGGGAAACATGATGTGGAAAACGATTAAAACATTAGATGTTGAGCCTGTTGTATCAGGTGCTAAAGATGGAAGAATCGCTTGGTTATTGAAACCTAAAGAATTTGAGTCTGCAATTAGCCAGGTTTTTTCCATATCTGAAGATAAACGGCTTACAAATAGTACAATAACTTTTGGAGTCTGGGCGCGGACAGATAGAGAGTCTGGCAATATAAAGCTTGCAATTCATAATAATTACCACTCTCAAAATCTTCGGAATAATGTAAAAACATATAATAATGTTTCTAAAAAATGGCAGTTTTTTACGGTTTCTGCCAGAATTGGTTCTTCTTATCATGACTTGCGAGCCTATATATTTCCTGATGATGGTAATAGTGGTGGCTCCGTAAATGATATTTATATTGATGGCGCTGTAGTGGTAAAAGGAAAAATAAATGAAGATAATTTAAATCTTCAGAAAGAATTTGATGTAACTATTGACGGAACCTACAAAGTATTTCTTGAAGTTGAATCAGAGAGTTTTGATGGGCAAGTTAGAATATCTGTTGACGATAGAGAAATAGATATTTTCCCCATTAGGTTTAATAGCAAAGAAGTAAAATTTATTGAGACAAAAGGAATTGTATTAGGTAAAGGCAAGCACCGGCTAACAATTTTAAAAAAAGGCAAGGGTTTTTTAAAATTTCGGTTGGCTGCGCTTCATAATTTTATGAACCCGCTATTAAGGGAGTTAAACTATAATGTTACAGCGATTGATTCTGTTAAGTGGAATATGACATCCCACAATGCATTGGAGGCGCACGCTAATTCAACCAAGAGCGGTTTTTTGACATTGTCAACTAATTACCATCTATTTTGGCACGCTCAAGTTGATGAAAAGGAAATAACGCCACTGCCAGTTGACGGATTTGCGAACGGTTTTTGGTTAGAGCCTTCAGGTTCTATTGTAAGGATAGAGTATGGTGCTGGCAAATACCTCCAACTTGGATGGCTTATATTGTTATCTGCCATAGGGTTTATAGTGTTGATAGTTGTTGTTATAAGGAAATGAGAGATATCATGCTAAAAACAGATAAAATAATTTATTTTATAATTATCCTTCTAATTATCTTAGCCGGAGTCTTAAGACTATACAAATTAGATTTCCAAACATTGGATACCGATGAGATAGGCAGCATTCTTATATCCAGACAGGATTTATATACTATCATAATGAGAACTGTTGATTCATCAAAATCAGATGTTCCAGTAACGGAGCCACCGCTACAGTATATTCTGATGAAGTTTTCTATGTCACTATTTAACAATGATTTTGGTGCAAGACTACCTGCTGCAATATTGGGCATTATTAGTATATGGGCGATCTTTAGGGCAGGGATGGCCATGTTTAATGAAAAGGTTGGCTTGATAAGTGCCTTTCTCCTTTCCGTATCCTTTTACCATATTCTATACTCTCAGTTTGCCAGGGGATATTCTGCCCTTGTTCTTTTTTCCCTCCTTTCGTTATATTATATGTGGAGAGGTATAAAGGAACAGAAAGCGGCGCCTTGGATTGGTTTTATTGCAGCAAGTACTTTCAATATGTATTTTCATTATGCTGCCATACAGGTCCTTTTAATTGAAGGAACAATCTTTGCTGCCGTATTGTTTCTGTACCACATAGGAAAGGAAAGAAGTAAACTGACAATTTCACCTAAGGCATGGAACTTTTTCCTGTTTTCTCTGCTCGTTATAGGCATATTGTGCCTATTTCTCCTACCAAACATAAAGTCAACATTAAAATCCAGGTTAGGCGGAGGCGGAGAAACTATTCCTTTTGAGCTAAACTTTATATACCTTAAAAATCTGTTTGCACGCTACGGGGGCGGTAACGGTATTCCATTACTATTTTATTCCTTTTTCTTCGTCAGTGGGGTAATCCATAGCCTAAGAAAATGGATGATTCAGGGGACAGCTCTTATTCTTTGGATATTAATTCCTTTTGTTCTATTATTTAAAAGTGGATATCAGTGGTTTTTCCATATTCGTTATTTGATGGTTACTTTCCCTATCTTTCTCATATTTGTTGCAGTCGGGGTTGTATTTACTATAGAGTGGCTTAGTACGAAATTAAGACCACAATCATCTTTGGGGAAGATTATACCAAGCTCCATTCTAATAGTTCTGTTTGTATGGTTCTCTTTTGACTCACTCAGACTTTATTATCAGATGCCCGCAAGGATGACAGACTGGAGGGCTGTCGCAGATTATTTGGAGAATCATTATCAAGATGATACAGTAATATTAATTGAAAGCAGTTTCAGTGTCAGGGAATTGAAATATTACCTTAAAGATGAAAGGATTAGGGAAAAATTGGGCTCAGTTAATGGAGATATAACAGCGTTTAAAAAAGCATGCAAAGAAAATAAAAAGCTATTTTATATTGACAATAGTCCAGTGTTTGACAGCGTTGTTGGAGAATGTTTTCAGGACAAGAAAACATTCGGCGCAAAGGTTCTATTTGAGCTTGGAAAGAGAGAGTTGATAGATTGGGACCGCTCATGGTTTTCACCGGCAAATATAAGACGATACTTCCCTGTAGTTTATTCTAAAAAGGATTTATGATATTGAAGATAAATATTATTAAAACAGAATTAATTAAAGATGTGATTATTCATGCTGTCCTTATGACAGTCGCCCTCATTCTTTCTTATAATACCTATAAGGAATATGTGCGTGGGTATAATAATGTTTTTATATTTCCAGCAGAACTAAAGATTGCTATCAAGGCCACTTTTCCATGGACTATCATAATCTTCATCAGCTTATTTGTAATTTATAAGACAGGGAAGAAGAATGGTTATCTATCTGCTCTACAGTATATCGGTATCTTCATCTTTCAGGCTATTATCATAAATCTTGTTTTTATTTCAAAAGGAGCACCTGTTTTGATAGTTCAAAACCTTGCCCTTTTTTATTTTGTTATTTTCCTCCTTATCTGGGGTGTGATGAAAAGGTTGATTGATATTGATAAAACAGGATGGGCAGAAGAAATTCTTCCCCCTACCCATTATAGGTCATTGCAAACAAATATGCCCATAATAAGACAATATTTTAAGATAATATCTCTGTCACGCAGGTTTGCCATAAGCTTTATGATGTTATTTGCAATATGTGCATTCCTCTTAATGGTAGGGGCGCACAAGATTGCTGAACAATTAGCAAATGTTGCATATTTTTTATTAATAATAGCGGTTGGGATAGAGACTTATAAATTAATAAAATATGGGGAGAGGGATGAAAAGGAATGAAATCTATAGAGAATATCCCTCGGCCGCTTTTTGAAATCTATTATTTCTGCTTATCAACCTTTCTTGCTATTATCTATACATATCCTTTAATAACAAATTTAAGTGTAATGTTTTATGCATTTCCATGGGATTCTCTTGGCATTATATGGTTCTTTTGGTGGCTTAAGTTCAGTTGCCTTAGCGACCTTTCTTTAAATATTCATACCTATCTGGCATACCCGTTTGGCCACGACCTTCGTTATATGCCTTTTCAATATACATTGAATCTTGCTGGATTTCTATTGACATATTTCACAGATGAAATAGTTGCCTTCAATGTTATCAAACTAATTAACTTTCCATTATTGGCTTTGACAGTATATCTTTTGATTTATTACCTGACAGAAAATAAACTTGTTAGTGCTTGTATCGGCATAGTCTATTCGTTTGCCCCGTTTCATACTGTGCAAAATATAGCTCATTTTGCCAATGTTTATTGGGTGCCGCTATCAATCCTATTTTTATTAAAGCTACTAAAAGAAGGTGGATATAGAAACGGTGCTTTATTTGGCTTATTCTGGGGGCTTACGTATGTGGATAATGCCTATTATGCATATTTCATTGGATTACTCATGCCAATTTTTGCTATTTTTTTCCTATTAAAGAATGAGAAGAGACCAAATATACTAAAAATTTCCTTTCTTAAAACCTTCGCGGTTGGCTTTCTGCTCTTTTCCCTTATTGTTTTACCTATGATGTATCCCATGCTTAAAGGGATGTTTTCTAATCGAGGCGCCAAGGTTCTATCATCAATCGGGATTATGAGGGATTTTTCGGATCTTTTTATATTTTCTGCCAAGCCCTTTGATTATCTTTTGCCATCTAAACATAATCCTTTCCTTGGATGGTTGATTCCAGATTTTGGGATGAGTCCACTGAAGGGCCATAGATATACAGAGCATACGCTTTATTTAGGGTGGAGTTTGATATTAGTAGCCGCCTATGCTTTTTATTGTTCATTAAGGACGGTCGGGGGGGTAGGTGTAACTAAAGAAAATCAACAATCAGTATATTTATTTTTGGTAGTTGCCATTGTAGCTTCAATACTTTCAGCACCACCATTTATACCTATTGGTGATTATCAGGTAAACTTACAAACAAGGGAAGTTATTGCCGAATATAAAATATATTTACCACAATATTTTCTCTATAAATTATTTCCAATGTTTAGAGCGTATGCAAGAATTGGCGCCATTGTTTTATTGGCGGTATGTGTGATGGCGGCGTTTGGTTTAAAAGAGATATTAAATAGGATTAATTCCCAGAAAGGGAAATATATATTTTTGTCTTTGTTTGCCATGGTTATCTTTGTGGAATATGCAGAGTTTCCCCCTTTCAGGCTTACAAAGGTTAAAGAGCCTGAGGTTTACAAATGGCTGGCATCACAACCTGAACAATTCCCTATCGTGGAATATCCCCTTGGCGCCAGCGACGACCCTTATACTACCTATGAATATTATTTTTACCAGAGGATGCATAAAAAATACTTGGTTAATGGCGCCGTAAAAGGCACACCTGCCGATGAGTTTAGAAAAGAGGTTGTTGATGTTTCTAAGATGGGAACTGTAGAGAAATTGCAAGGGGTTGGGGTAAAATATATCCTTATTCATAAGTATAAGTACTTGCGCGGCAATGAATATATCCCCCTTGATTGGCTAACCACGCCTTCCCGTGATAAAATCTTTCCGCCGGAGTATAATGACGGCAAAATACCCAGCTTAGAAGCAGTTGCTGACAGACTCAAATTAGTTAAGGATTTTGGGGATACCGCAGTTTATGAAATCATCAAAAGTCATTAGCAATACCGGCTGGATACTCTTTGGAAACGGGTTTAATAAGGTATCCAGCATTATTCTTTTGTTTATCCTTTCAAGATATTTAGGCGTAGAAGATTTTGGGAGGTTTTCGTTCGCCTTTTTTTATATGCAGTTCTTTTATTGTATTGCTGAATTTGGCTTTACTCCGGTGCTTATAAAATATATGAGCCTTGGCATTGTCAGACCGGAAGAGATACAGGGCAAGGGAATAATGGCGGGGTTAATAATGTCAGCCCTTGCGGTGTTATTATCATTGGCAGGGACTTATATACTGGGGTATCAGGATGATTTAAGATATCTGATAATAGTAGCTTCATTAGGGATACTTATCTCATTTAGAGATATTACATTCCGATGGATACTGGAGGTGCCGTTTAGAGCGAAACTCAGGATGGCCTACCCTGTGGTCTTGGGAATCTTTTCTGAACTTTTAGGCATGTTAGTGGTTCTCTTAACTGTCTATTTTGAAGGGGCACTTGAGTCAATCTTGACAGTATATGTATTGAGCAGCCTCCCTGCTTTTATCTGGTTATCTATCATTTCAATAAGAGAAGTCAAGCCGGTTTTGGCAACACATTCCATTTCAATAAAGAATATAATGCAAGAAGCCGCACCTATCGGCATATCCAATATGCTGAATACAGCATACCTTATGTTTAGCTCGTTAGTTCTGTTTCATTTTAAGGGAGAGGGTGACTTGGGGTATTATGCTTTGTCCCTTAGGTTGATAACTTCCCTGCGGATTATCCCTGAAGCTATGATGCATTCCCTATTCCCTTTTATTTCAAGGGCTAATACAGAAGGGCCGCATGGTGTGGGAGATATATTAAAGACCGCCATAAGATATGGGGCATTTATTGCGTTTCCATTGGCTTTCGGCACGATAGCTGTGTCGGACTCCATTACAGTTTTGCTTGGCGGAGAACAATTTGGCCCAGCGGCTGCTGCGCTTTCCATAATGATATGGGCGACTTTCTTTGCTTTTTTTAATATAATATTACGTTTCACTTTTAATGGTGCGTCAATGCAGAGATATAACTTTAACACATCTATACTTATGGTTGTAATTTCTACATTGTTTTCGCTTATCCTGATACCAAGATATGGCTTTATAGGGGCAAGTTATGCATTGGTTGCCACAGAGTGTGCCGGGTTAATCTATGGTATATTAATAGCCAGGCCTTTTCTGGCGACTTTTTCTGTTGATAGCCTTGCAAAAAACATGCTGGCCGCACTAATTATGGCTGCAACCATATGGTTTATACCTTCTGTGCCATTGCAAATTGCCTCTGGGTTGGTGGTATACCTGATTGCAAGTATTTTACTAAAAGCGATTAATAAGGATGAACTGTTAAAGTTGTTTCCTGTAAGGGTATAATTAAAAGACAACTGTAAAAAGGTGACTATAGTGAAAGAGCGCGGTAATTTCTGGATGAGGTTTTTTGACCGTTGTGCAGGCATACCTGTTATCTGTTTTTTGTCTCTGGTGAAACGGGCAAACCATGTCCCCGAAGACTTTAATCGGGGAAAGGCAAAGGGTAGCATGAACAGTATTCTTGTTATCAAGATCGGCACCATCGGCGATACTTTGCTGCTGGCGCCGGTTTTAAAGGCTATAAAAGATGCGCATCCAAAGGCTTCGTTAACTGTAATCGGCAGCAAAAATAATTATGAGGTTTTGAGCCGCTATGCTTTTATAGACAGCCTGAGAATATTTGAGGTCTCTAAAGTTATTAAAGAGCGCTCTTATTTTTTCAGATTTATGAAGGATGTAAACAGCAGAGATTATGATGTTGTAATGGATTTTGAATCGTGGCCCCGGTTTAGCGCTATAGTGGCATTTTTTGTCGGGACAGGGCGCAAAATAGGTTTTAGGACCAAAGGA
>JACROO010000086.1 GCA_016214355.1 Nitrospirota bacterium
ACAGACCTTATCTCGCTTAAAATCTCCTTTGAAACAACTATGTCAAGAAGCCCCTGGCTTGCAAGTTTTAATATCTCCTCGCACTTGCCGCCAAAGAGCATAGCAGAGATGTACACATTTGTATCAAGGACAACCCTCAATTTGATTTTCTGCGGTGGCCGTGGATTAGTTTATCAACATCTTCTTCGGTAGAAATACCTAACTCCTGTGCTGTTTTCATGCCCCATTGGCGTATCTGCTGCCAACGCTTGTCATTAATATATTTACGCAATGCCTCTCTGAAGAGTTCGCTCTTCGTGCGTTTTTCTTCTTTGGTGAGTTTGTCCACCTCTTTTAACATTTCCGGCGGTATGGATAAAGTCATGACTTTTGTGGTTCGCATATATAACCTCCTTAGTATTGCTTAGTAATACTTTAAAATATAAATAAAGTTTTTGCAATACTGAAACCTTCTGATAGGTTGACATACATTTTATCTCAAAATATAATGATGTTTATAGTAGTTTTATATATTAGATTTAGCAAAGAAAATATTTGAATCACATAAGGCATAACAAATTGCCACATGAATACATACCCACAGGACGTTTTTTTTAGTTCTGAGGCGGGGTAGCAGATTATCAATTGGCTTACTGATTTAATATAAAAGCCTATCAAATTGCCTGCCTTTAGGGGGCAGAGCATATCAGTAATTGGGCATGTCAATAATTTTGTGTAAACGCCTTTTTAGATATCGTTATGCTTTTAAATATATCCTTCTGCGAAGTGGCTTAACTAAATAAAACCACATCCATCGTCATTCTCGCAAGGCAGAAATCCAGTGTTTTCAAGGCATTCTGGATTGCCCGATCAAGTCGGGCAATGACAAGTGAGGTAGGAGCAGAATATTTTATGCTGTGTGTGCAGAAAGCTTCTTCCTTAACAATTCATTCACTATCTTTGGATTTGCCTTGCCTCTTGTAGCCTTCATTATCTGCCCGACAAAAAAGCCGAGGAGGTTTTCATCTCCGGCTTTGAAGCGTTCAACTTCCTTAGAGTTTTTTGCAATAACATCATCAACAGCTTTTTCTATTGCAGACTCGTCAGTAATTTGAACAAGCCCTTTTTCCTTGACTATCTCACCAGCGTCCTTGCCCGTTCTGTACATCTCTTCAAAGACAGTCTTTGCAATCTTTCCGCTGATTATTCCTTTGTCTATTAGTTTAAGCAGACCCACAAGCTGTTCAGGCTTTAATGCACATTCGTCAATCTGTTTGTTTTCTTCATTTAGCAGTCTCATAAACTCGCCCATTATCCAGTTGCTTACGGCTTTTGGATCGCCGCCTAATTTTACCGCCTTCTCAAACCATTCAGCTATGGGCATTTCAGAGGTAAGAATCTCCGTATCTGACTGCGGAAGTCCGTATTGGCTGATAAATCTGTTACGCCTTGAATCAGGAAGCTCAATAAGCTGAGCCTTTATCTTTTCAGCCCATGACTGCTCAACCTCAACAGGCACAAGGTCAGGCTCGGGGAAATATCTGTAATCATGTGCCTCTTCCTTTGAACGCATGGACTCGGTAGTACCTCTGTCTGAATCCCAGAGCCTTGTCTCCTGAATAATCCTCCCGCCGTCATTAAGAATCTTTATCTGACGTTTTATCTCATAGTCAATTGCCTTTTCAATAAACTTAAATGAGTTCATATTTTTAATCTCGGTCTTCACACCAAGCTCTTTTTGTCCGGACGGTCTGACCGATACATTTGCATCACATCTTAAAGAGCCCTGCTCCATGTTGCCGTCGCACACGCCTATGTAGCGGAGGATAATTCTCAGTTTTTTCATAAATTCAACTGCCTCTTTAGGGCTGCGGATGTCAGGTTCGCTGACAACCTCCATCAAAGGAGTCCCTGCCCTGTTTAAATCCACGAGGCTGTAATTCCCGGTGCCTTCGTGGATATTTTTGCCCGCGTCTTCTTCCAGATGAATCCTTGTCAGCCTTATTTTTTTAGAAGCACCATTATCGGTTATCTCTACATAACCGCCTTCGCATAAAGGTAGTTCATACTGGCTGATCTGATAACCCTTTGGAAGGTCAGGATAAAAGTAATTCTTCCTTGCAAACCTGCTGTAAGGTGCAATATTGCAGTTTACGGCAAGACCTGTCTTTATTACATACTCAATTGCCTTTTTATTCATCACGGGCAGAACGCCAGGCATCCCGATGCACACAGGGCATGTCTGCGTGTTCGGCTCAGAGCCAAATTTTGTAGAACACCCGCAGAACATCTTTGAATCTGTTAGTAACTGTGCATGTATCTCAAGACCGATGACTGCTTCGTATTGCATTTATCCCCCCGCAAAAAATCTGAGCGCCTCTTTTACCTTTTCAATGTCAACCCTTGTGTTAAAACAGGGACCAAACGGCCGTTCATTTATAATGCCCAAAATCGGCAGGGGATATGTGTCCATCACCCCGCTTGAGAGGTCGCGCTCACAGGCAACAGCCACAATAGCCTCTGGCTTAGTGTCAACGACTATCCTTCTTGCAATAGTGCCTCCTGTGGCAACAAACAACTCCAGTCCAAGGTCTTTTGCTATCTGCGTGAAGTCCTTTATTTCACACTTGCCGCAGCCTTCACAATTGAAAACATTAAATGTAATTCTTATTTTGCACTCACTCTGCTGAAGGCAGTGCGGCAGCAGGAGGAGCAGCCTTTTTGCAGGCTTTAACTTTGAACCCCTGACAAGGCGGTTATTTACATCTATGAGTAATTTTTGGAGCCTGTCTCTCTTTATCCTGAAAAACCAGCTAAAGATAAGCATTATTGGATACCCAAGTTTAAGAAACAGGCCTCTAATCCACTGGGTGCTCATAAAATCTCATTCCTTCCTGAATGTTTCTTCCCTGTAAAAATGCCTTAATTGTCATTGGAGGTTTTCCCTCGGGCTGAATTTCAAGTATAGAAATAAGCCCTTTCCCTGTGCCCACAGCCAGTTCATCTTTTGTAACTTTATTTATTACTGCTGTCTTGCCAGCAGCATCTGATACTTTTGCCCTTAAGATTTTAACCCTTTTGCCCTCAAGAAAACTATAGGCACCGGGCCAGGGGTTCATGCCCCTTATGAAATTGTATAACTCCCTCGCGGTCTTAGACCACGAAATAAGCCCATCATTTTTTTTCAATAAAGACGCATAAGAGACATCACCGCTTTGGGGAACTGGCTTTAAACTTCCCTGTTCTATGCCCTTTAAGGTTTGTATTAAAACCCCGGCGCCGATTTTTGAAAGTCTCTGAGAAAGGCTTCCGGCCGTATCAGATTCTTCAATAGCTGTCTCTGCCTGCAACAGCACGGGTCCTGTATCCATACCTTCATCCATAAGCATTGATGTTATCCCTGTCTTATCATCGCCGTTAATTATAGCCCAGTTTATTGGGGCTGCACCGCGGTACCGGGGAAGAAGTGATGCATGGATGTTTATACACCCGTACTCCGGCAGACGGATAATCTCCGGAGGCAGGATTTGTCCGTATGCAGCAGTAATAATGACCTGAGGGCTTAATAATTTTAATTCCTCAATAAAATCGGTTTCCCTTACATGCTGCGGCTGTAAAGTTTTAAGCCCTGCCTTTTGAGCCTCAAGCTTTACAGGACAGACTGTGATATGTCTTCCCCTTCCGCTTTGTCTGTCAGGCTGTGTGATTACAGCAAGTATTTCATGTTCAGAGTTAATAAGAGCCTTAAGCGGTGGAACGGCAAAATCAGGTGTGCCAAAAAAAACGAGTCTCAGACAGTCTCCTTCCTTTCTGCCTCTCTCATGTAACGCCTTTTAAAAAATTCCTTTTTTATGCGTCCTATTCTATCAATTACTAAAAATCCATTAATATGATCTATCTCATGCTGAAGTGCCTTGGCTAAAAGCCCGCTGCCTTCAATCTCAAGCGGCATTCCATCCCTGTCCAAACCTCTTACTTTTACATTTTCAGCCCTTTTTATAACAGTTGTATAGCCCGGGATGCTGAGACAGCCTTCCTCTCTCTCGGTTTCCCCTTCTGAATGAATAATCTCAGGGTTTATAAGGACAATCAATGGGGGAGCCGCATTGTTTTGGGGGACAGATTCATCTTTACCTGATACATCAATAACAATGATTCTTTTAAGTACTCCTACTTGATTGGCAGCAAGACCGACGCCGAAGGCTGCATACATGGTCTCTATCATGTCGTCAATTAATTTCTGAAGGTCGTCATTAAATTCTGTGACCGGAAATGCCTTTTCCTTCAGGACGTTGTCGGGGTATGTCTTAATCTCAAGTATAGCCATAGTATCAATAAAAGGGTTCAAGGATTCGTGGGTTCATGGGTTCCAGTGAATTTTAGTTATTTGTTATCCGAATAACTAATAATTTATAACGAATTCCGCAGGTTGTTTTAACACTTGACTCCTTGACCCCTTGAATCCTTCATTTCACTTGTTTTTGCCTATAGTCCTCTATTGCCTTGTGAAGGGCGTCTGCGCCGAGGTTTGAGCAGTGCTGTTTTTGTGCAGGCAAGCCGCCTAATGCATCGGCAACTGCCTCTTTTGATATCTGAAGCGCCTCATCAATGGTCTTGCCCTTAATCATTTCAGTGACCATGCTTGATACGGCAATTGCCGCGCCGCATCCAAAGGTCTTGAATTTTGCATCTACTATCCTGTCATCCTGAACCTTTATAAAAATCTTCATCACGTCCCCGCATACAGGATTGCCTTCTGTCCCTACACCGTCTGCGTTAGGTATCTCACCAACGTTCCTCGGGTTTGTGAAATGCTCCATTACTTTTTCGCTGTACATGTCTGACCCTCCGTTCCTTCCCATCCCTTTGCATAAGGTGAGATTTCCCTTAAGCGTGCCACAATCTGCGGGAAGGTATCAATTAAATAATCTATCTCCTGTTCTCTGGTTCCCTCCCCGAGTGTGAAAACAACAGAGCCCTGTGCAAGTTGTGCAGGAATTCCAAGTGAAAGGAGCACAGGAGATGCCTTTAATGCCTTTGATGAGCATGCAGAGCCGCTCGCTGCATAAATCCCCTTTGCTGAAAGAAGCAGGAGCATTGCCTCGCCTTCTATGTATTCAACTACAAAGCTTGCATGTCCGGGAAGCCTCAGCTCAGGATGCCCTGTAAGATAAACTTTATCTATTTTTAAGAGACTATTGATTAATTTGTCCCTCATTGGTTTAAGGTGGTTTGTGCGTTTGTCCATATACTGTTTTGCAAGCTCTGCTGCTTTTCCCGTTCCCACAATTGCCGGAACATTTTCCGTCCCTGCCCGCCTGCCGCCTTCCTGAATGCCGCCGTAAATCAACGGGACTATCCTTGTCCCTTCTTTCACATAAAGCGCACCTGCACCTTTTGGCCCGTAGAATTGATGCGCCACAAGCGTGAGCAGGTCAACTCCGAGCGATTGAACATCCACAGGGATATTGCCCGCTGATGCAACTGCATCGGTATGGACGGTTATATTATTCTGTTTTGCAATTTTGGCAATCTCTGCAACAGGCTCAATGGTACCAACCTCAGGGCTTGCATGGATTATGGATATTAAGGTTGTTTCTTTGGTTATCGCCTTTTTAACGGTTTCAGGGTCAACAATGCCATGTTTATCAACAGGCAGATAAGTCACGGAGAAACCTGATTTCTCAAGGAATCGTGCTGCGTTAAGGATTGAGTGATGTTCAACCCTTGAGACCATGATGTGTTTGCCCTGGCTCTCGCGTGCTATCGCAATGCCGCGCAGGGCAAAGTTGTTTGCCTC
>JACROO010000076.1 GCA_016214355.1 Nitrospirota bacterium
CAAAAGGTAGGAATCGGGCTAAAAGTAGAAAATAATACATTGGAAGGCTTTTATGGGGATGGGGATTTTCAAACAAAGTCCTCAGCAGTTTTGTGTCAAAATCGCTGATTGACTCCGCTTTTCCAACAGCAAATCTGAAAAGCCGAGAATTATTGTCAGAGGATTGTTTATTTCGTGTGCTACACCTGCAGCCAGTGTTCCCATTGATGCCAATTTTTCCGTGTAGAACATTTGCTCTTCCATCTTCTTTCTTTCTGTGATATCCCGCGCAATCCCTAAAACAGCAAAGACATCTCCTTTTTCATCCAATAGCCCGCTGAAATTTGTAATAAGCCAGTGTTCATCACCTTTTATAGTCACAGGGTAGGTTATCTGCTTGCTCATTCTTGTATTAAAGACCTCATCAATAGCCTTGAATTGAAGCGCGGTGCTTTCTTCATTAAGACATATCTCTCCCAGACTATTGCCAATAATATCTATTACACTTTTTCTGTAAAACTTGCATCCGAATTTATTCATAGACAAAATACTTCCACCACGGTCTACTGTGAAGATAATATCATCCGCATTCTCTATAAGAGACCTGTACAGGTTTTCTGATTTTCTTAACTCCTTGGTCTTTTCCTCTACTTCATTTTTCAAAGAACTTGACCAACTGAGCATTATACCAATTATCAATAACCCACCAGAAAGTATTGATAGAATAACAATCACCTCAAGTGAAAACTGTCTTAGCTGTATGCCATGAATTGCACCCGCAACCTCGCTTATAGGTGCCACAACTGCCACTGACCAAAATCCACCCTTACCCCCCTTTCCAAAGAGGAGTAAGGGTGGAGTGGAAAAACTTCGCTCATCAGTATATTGCCTTTATTTTCTTTCCACCTTGCCCACTTCAGATAATACTTATCTTCAGGAGATAAACGCACAATTTGGTATCCATGATTATTTACTACATGGGTCTTTAATTTTATGGACTCAATGTATCTTATTTCCAAAGTCTTTTCCTCCTTAACGCTTGAGAAGGTGATTTTCATTCTACTTCCTATAGAAACTTTCTCGTAATTTCCATCCTCTTACCTATAGAAACATTTTCAAAGTATTGTATGGATGGTGAAAGGCTGAGAAGTGATAACTCTCTTTTAAGGACATTTAGGCTGTTTTCTATTTGCCGTGCTGAGCAAGGACTAACTGCTGTTGGTTAAAGCCTTCTGTTGCGATTTCTTTTACTTTTTTGAAAGACATCCAGCCGAGGATAAGGACAATCGCTAAAAGTATAGGAGTTATTATAATGCTGACTAAAATCAGAAAAGGATTTTTGAAAGGAGGGAATTTTTCTATCAGATATATTATCAGACGCCTGATATTGAGATAAGGGCTTTTCATTGTTAATATTTTATAAGGCAAATTCAAAGTATTTTTCAGACGCCATGCCTTTCACTAATACGGTCATTAGTAAGGACACATAAAAAAAGTCCGTCATGCCCGCAGGTCGTAAGCGGGCATCCAGTGTCTTTTCTGGATTCCCCGATCAAGTCGGGGAATGACAATCGTGTAGTCTTACTTATGAACTCCTTAGTAAGTTAGATTTACCTTTGCTACTTCCTTCAGATAATCATCAAAGGTAATCGCTGTCAACTCTCTGCTTAATGGAATCGTTTGTTCAGCCAATGAGACAATAAATCCTTTTTTAATATCAAAAGCGGAAAACAGGTTTCTGAATCGTGATATATTTAATCCCATACCTATTGACGGTGTTTTGCTGAGCTTAATCTCAACCGGTATCAGTGATCGTGCCGATGCTTCAATAAGAAGGTCTATTTCAAGGTTATTGCCCATTCTTAGATAATAGATTCTCGGGCTTTGCCCCTGATTGAAGAATATCTTTATTGCCTCCTGTACGCAGAAATTCTCAAACAGGGCGCCGGCCATAGGACCCTGTAGCAGATGAGTCTTATCCCTGATGCCTGTGAGATAGCAGACTATGCCTATATCCGTAAAATAGATTTTGGGAGACTTGATGATTCGTTTTCCAAGATTATTATAGTAAGGAGGCAAGAGATAAATAATCCTGCTTGCCTCAAGCACCGAAAGCCAGTTTTTAATCGTGGGCACGCTCACGCCCAGATCCTTTGCAAATTCGGAGAGGTTTAATACCTGAGCGCATCTGCCTGCAAGAAGCTGCATGAACTGTACCATGAATAAATATCAATAGACGGCTCAACGACAAGTTCGGGATATGAGCCGGTCAGGGCTGCATTGACAAAATAATCAAGGGTGGTTTTGAGCGTTGTGCTTTCTTTTTTCTCGATAACCGAAAAAGGCAGCAGATCTAATAATGCAATCCTGCCGGCAAGGGAATCTCCTAAATTTTTTATCATTGTGAATTGCTGCGAACCAGTAAAAATATACATGCCTTTTTTATCCCTGTTTCTGTCTATTTTCATCTTGATGTACGAAAGGATGCCCGGCGCGTACTGTATTTCGTCAATAATTGTCTTTTCCCCTATTGAATCAATAAAAAACTGCGGGTCAGAGATTGCCCTATCCCGTGTCAGCGGGTCGTCGAATGTAATGTACCTGTATCCTTTGAGTGTATTAATGAGAAGAGTTGATTTGCCTGACTGTCTTGGCCCTGTTATTGCAATACTCGGAAACGACCGCACAAGTTGCTTTACCTTCTGCTCAATATGACGATGAATATACATCACAGCAATAGAATAACAACAATTTCATGAAAATGCAAATTTAAAGTATTATCTTAAAATTGCAATTACCATCAGTTGAGCGATTCTTATACTTTGTCATCCCCCGCCCCCCTTGTCATTCCCCGATTTAATCTGGGAATCCAGTCTTCCTTTGTTCTGGATTGTCCGATCAAGTCGGACAATGACGTATTGGAGCATTTTTAGATGAAATTTTTCAGGAAACACGTAGAACAGATAGATAGATGCATTGCCCCATTCCGCTTTTTAATGATTCAGCCCTTATTCCGGCAGCTTCACTACATAGATAGAACACGGGCTGTGTTTTACTACCCGTGAAGCAATGCTACCCATTTTGAACCTTGAAGATGGGCTTAGTCCACGACTGCCGATTATTATAAGGTCTATCTTTTCTTTCTCTGCAAAGTCTATTATTGCGTCTGACACAGATGTAGAGGCTACTACTGCCCTGCAAACTGCTATCACATCATCAGCCGCCAGTCTGCCGCATGCCTGCTGGACTATATAATCTGCACGCTTTTCCAAGCTTTCTTTTATTTTTTCTCTTTCAAGTGCTGAAATTTCAAGGTCTATACCCTCAATATAAGGCATAACATTTATAAGGCATATATTGGCGCCTTTTGTCTTTGCATAATCTACTGCAATCTTTAAAGCTTCCATAGAATATTTTGAGCCGTCTACAGGTAATAATATTTTCATTTTCTCCTCCTGATCTTTTTGTTGAATGTTTAAAAGTTGAACGTTGAATAGTTAA
>JACROO010000058.1 GCA_016214355.1 Nitrospirota bacterium
AAGGGGTCCAGCGGTCAAGGATTCAAGCGTTGGAATTAATCTATTTAAAAATCTACCTTCACTTGAACCCTCGAATCCTTGAATCCTAGAATCCTGTTGTCGAAATTTTATTCCCTTACCCCTATATACTCTTTAACCGCCTTAACCCTGCCTGTCTTTGCAATCTCCACAAGCTCATTAATCGCCTGCTCCGCATGCACCGGCAGATAATCCCTTCCGCCAAGTCCGTATATTTTATTAACCAGTACCGGCTTCTCTTTACAGCCGTAAAGGCTTGTCGCAATATCTATATACAACGGGCCATATGAACCGCCGAAGGCATCAGCCCTGTCAAGGACACAAATTGCCTTCAGATGTTTCAGTGCATCGGCGATCTCCTTGTAAGGAAACGGCCTGTACAATCTGGGTTTAAGCAGGCCTGCCTTTATACCTTTGCCCCTGAATTCATCAATTACATCCTTTGATGTGCCTGCAGCAGAATTTAATATGACAATGCCTATCTCTGCATCATCCAGCCTGTATGTCTCAAACAGCCCGTATTTCCTGCCTGAGATTTTCTCAAAATCCTTTGCAACATCCAGAACAACTTTCGCAACCTTTGACATAACCTCATTATGCGCCCTCCTGAACTCCATATAATAATCAGGAAGTATCAGGGGGCCATAACTAACAGGATGCCCTAAATCAAGGAGCGGATTAACCTGTAAGTACTCTCCGACAAAATTTTTAACCGCATCATCATCCAGATATTCAATTCTTTCTATGGAATGGCTTATTATAAAGCCGTCCATACATGTCATTGCCGGAAGCCTTATATCCATGTGCTCTGCAATGCGGAATGCCTGTATTGTATTGTCGTATGCCTCCTGTGCATTTTCAGACCACAACTGTACCCATCCGGCATCCCTTGCACCCATTGCATCTGAATGGTCTCCGTGAATATTCAGCGGTGCTGAGAGCGCCCTATTCACAACAGGCATTACTATGGGCAATCTCGTGCCTGATGCAATAAATAATATCTCCCACATAAGCGCAAGCCCCTGCGATGATGTCGCAGTGACAACCCTGCCGCCTGCGGCTGAAGCACCGACGCATGCGCTCATTGCACTGTGCTCGCTCTCAACGAGGATAACCTCGGTCTTTACCTTGCCGTCTGATACAAAGCTTGCAAACCTCTGCATCATGTCTGTCTGAGGGGTAATCGGATATGCGGCACAGACATCTGGATTTACCTGCCTTAATGCGTTAGCAACTGCCTCATTCCCTGTTGCAGCAGCAATCTTCGCCATTATTTCCCCTCCTCTTCCATGACAATTGCTTTTTTCCCTTTTTTGCCGGGACATTCAAGGGCACATATGCCGCAGCCCTTGCAATAGTCGTAATCAAATTCTGCCCTCTTGCCGTCATTTACTTTTACTGCCATATCCGGGCAGTAAACCCAACAGAAGAGGCATTGAATACAGTTTTCCTCAAGCCACTTGGGCTTAAACGCCCGCCATGAACCTGTCTTAAATTTCAATGCGCTGCCTGCCTCGGTACAAACAGCGCCCGGTGTAACTTCTTTCCATCCTTTAAGTTTCACCCCGTTAGACCTCCTTTTAAACGATTCTTTAATAAATTGTTTCTCATCATTGTTTTTAATTCTTATCCCATCCCGTAAAAACTGCAGGTCTTACGGGGTTCATCCTTCTTTTACCTCCTCATAGCCGCGCCTCGCCGCCTCAATGTTGCCGTCTATTATCTTCTGGGAAAACTTCTTGCCAAAGCTCTTTTTAACATCCTCAAGCAGATGTTCAAGGCTTACAAGGTTTGTCACCTTGCATACGGCGCCAAGCATAGGGGCATTCGGCAGCGCCCTTCCGATACACTCTATTGCTATCTTCGTAGCATCAATGGTAAAAACCTTCTGCCCTGCTTCTGTGCTGAGTTTTGTCCTTATCTCCGCAGGGTCTTTTGAAGTATTCACGACAAATATTGCATCCTTTGTTGCTCCCTCCGTGACCTTGATGCTGTCAAGCAAAGTGGCATCAACGACACTTACAATATAGGGGTTAAGCACAGGACAGTGCATCCTTAGTTCTTTTGCGCTTATCCTGTTGTATGCCCTGAGCGGCGCCCCTGCCCTTTCAGGGCCATACTCAGGGAATGCCTGTACATGCCTGCCTCCGCTTAAACAGGCATCTGCAAGCACCTTTGCGGCAGTAACAGTCCCCTGTCCGCCCCTGCCGTGCCAGCGAATTTCTATTGTATCTTTCATAACCTTCCCTCCGGAAAATATTTATTGCAAACAGCCTTAAAACAGGAATTTTACTATAGCTTAAAAACCGCAGGATTTTCAAGCAGGTTTATATCTCTAAAAAGGCAGTTGAAGTATAGGAGAGGTTTTTTGTATTCTTAAATGACGTCAGGCAGTTTATGCCTTTCTTATTGTTTCTGACTCTTATGCGGGTAATAGCCGGAGTGGCGGAATTGGCAGACGCAAGGGACTTAAAATCCCTCGGGTGGTAACACCCGTACCGGTTCAAGTCCGGTCTCCGGCATTTTAAAGGCAGTGAACAGTTAACAGTGGACAGTTGTCAGCATAACTTACTAAGGAGTTCATAAATAAAACCACATTAATTGTCATTCCCGCAGAGTAATAAGCGCAAGTCCGTGGTGCTTTGCAATCGGAATATTTATGACTTTATCAGCCTCAATGACCTCAGTATAAAGGGGCCATGATTTCAATGCCTGGCCTTTTATGTTCATATCCCTGAACTTTCTCTCATCAACATAACTTACATCTGCGCCCGAAGCCTTTGCCTTTTCCGCAATCCCGCTTTGCACATAACATCTGCGCGGCTCATTCACAGTCCTGTCAAATACTTTCACCTTTTTTGCGCCGGCCTCAATGCATAATTCAACTACGGCTGAAACTACATCAGGATTGGTATTTGCTGCCTGTTCAGGCACCCTGTCCCAAGCCATATTGGGTTTTATTACGACGACATCTCCTCTTGAAATGAATTTTTTTATGCCGCCAATTGCATCAATAGCAGCCTTTGTAATTTCTGATGGAGAAGTGCCTTGTGCAACGGCAAGGTCAACTTTTTCAGAAGATTCAGCAAAATTTACAAGCGTATCAATGGTGTTTGGAATAGAAAGGCTGACCCCTGTGATTGCTGCACATTTGAGGAATTTCCTGCGGTGCATATACTCTTCTTTCTTTTAAGGGTTCAAGGAGCTGAAAGTATTGCAATATTATATATCAAACAATAAGATTAAAGAAGTTCTTTTTTAATCTCGTTGAGTATCAAAACCGCCGCCTTTTTATCAAGAGGCTCATTGCCTGAACCGCACTGCGGGTCCTGCACGCATGAAGGACAGCCATCCTCGCACGGACACTCCGTCAATATCCTGCCGGTTGCCTCAAGCCATTTATCAATGACCTCAAGTGCCCTTTTTGTAAGCCCGATACCTCCTTCATATCCATCGTAGATAAATATCGCAGGCATTAAAAAGTCAGGATATAAGGGATAACTTATGCCGCCTATGTCGCCTTTATCGCACATAGCAAAGAGCGGAAGTGCAGATATGGCTGTATGCTCAAATGCGTGGAGTCCTCCTGCAAAATTAAGATTATCTTTTAAAACCTTTTGTTCCAGTTTACTGCTGAGTGTTATCCATAGTCCCTGAGTCTCAAATGTCCATGAAGGAAGTTCCACAGGATAACGCTCTAACTTTTCCTGAGTCAGAAGCCTTTTTCTCCAGTAGCCGGTTACTATATGCGTTGTCCTTAAGTTTCCCCAGCTTATATTCTTTCTTTTCTCTAATTCCGCAATTATTTCTGTCTCCTCGCGCGTAACAGCCTGTGTATAATAAGGGACGTCAACTTCCCTGCAGTGTATTTTCAGATTTTCAATATCAAGCTCTTCTACACGGTATTGCCTGCCTTTATGAAGATAGATGGCTCCCGGATGTGCCTCCTTATAAATCCTTGCACCGCTTATTTCACCGATGCGACTGTCTCCGCTGATAACACTGAAAATCTTTCCTATCCCTCTTATGCTGACTTCCCTCTGCGGGTTGCGTCCCGGAGAAAACCATATACTGCCTTTTTTGCCAGCCCTGAGCAGCCCCCTGTTTTCAAGTTCATTTATGAGAGGCATCAGGGCACCGGCATCATATACCGTATCCTCAGACCTCAGATAAATCTCTGCCGCAGCGCATGGGATGTGCTGTTTCAGTATTGCAGGGTTGAAGGTATCAACAACAACTGCCTCGTGGCTCCTTGAAAAAAAGTCATCGGAGTGCCGCATGAAATACTGGTCAATCGCATCTTTAAGCCCGACCATTATAATTACTGCGTCCTGACCGTGCCTGCCTGCCCTTCCTGCCCTCTGCCATGTGCTCGCAATACTTCCGGGATAGCCTGCAAGAATACACACATCAAGCCCTCCTATGTCAACGCCAAGTTCAAGGGCGCTTGTGGATATCACGCCTTTAAGTTCTCCTGAAAAAAGCCTCTGCTCTATTTCCCTTCTTTCAACAGGCAGAAACCCCGCCCTGTATGAGCTTACCAGCGTTTCATATTCAGGAGCACCTTCTATGAGCCAGCTGTACATCAGCTCCGTTATCTTTCTTGACTTTGTAAAGGCAATGCTTTTCAGCCCTTTATCAAGGCAGAGCTTAAATGCCTTTGTTGATGCAGTATAAGGGCTTCCCCACGGGTTTAAAAATACAATATGCCTTCCTCCTCTCGGGGCGCCATTATTGTCAATCAATTCAAAATCAAGACCTGTGAGATTTCCTGCGAGTTCAACGGGGTTGGCAATTGTTGCCGAGCATGCGATGAACTGCGGGCTTGACCCGTAATATTTACAGATTCTTCTCAGCCTCCTGAGAACCTGTGCGACATGGGAGCCGAAGACGCCTTTGTATGTGTGAATCTCGTCAATAACAACAAATCTCAGATTTTTAAAAAACTCAACCCACTTTGCATGGAATGCATTCAGTGCAAGATGAAGCATGTCAGGGTTTGAGAATATTATGTTTGGAAGCGTCTCACGGATTTTTTTCCTCCTGTAAGCAGTCGTATCACCGTCATATACCTCTGCCGGATATGTTATTCCAATGTCTGAGGCAAGTTCTCTTAATGTCTTTATCTGGTCCTGTTCAAGCCCTTTTAAGGGGAACAGATAAAGCGCCTTTGCAGATAGATTATCTATGATTGATTCAAGCACAGGGATGTTGTATATCAGGCTTTTACCGCTTGCAGCAGGCGTCATTACAACAATATTATTACCTTTTCTTATGAGGTCAATGCCCTTAGCCTGATGTGAAAAAAACCTGTCAATGCCTTTTTTCTTAAAGGCATCCCTGAGGCTACTGTTTACAGGTTTTTCAGGCTCTGCATACTCGGCGTGCTTGGGCTCAAGATAGCGGTAATGGGCGATTTCATCCGGGAAGGTTTTCCTAATTTGTTCTAAAAGGTCGTTAATCAAAACCTGTATATAACCATTCCTGTAAGGAGCTTTGGATAAAAATAAGTTGACTTGGGCGGCATCCTCTGCCCTGCGAGCGCGACTTTTTTGACATCCTCAACCCTTGTAGGGTTAAGAAAAAAGGCAGCCTTATACATGCCTTTATTTACTTTTTCCTCCGCTAAAGCAGGGTTCATTTCGTAATCAATCTCATCAACCGATAAAAGCTTCTCAAGGATTAGCCTGTGCAGTATTGTTACATCCAGCCTCTTTAAACTCTGAGGGGATTCTATTGCCGAATATCCGCCCCTGAACCTCAGGATATAAGATGCTTTCCTATTACCGGTATACATCCCGAGGGAATGTCTGCCTTTTTTCATTTCTTTTAGTAAATGATTCACAGCGCTGCCTGTAGTCACAGCAGATTTTATTGTCTTTATCTCAAAATGCGGTTCAAACAACCTCTCAATATCATTGGGGGTCAAAGCCTTTTTTAATTTAATCAGCCTGTGCGTCGGAAGGAGCGTAAGCCCGTTGTCTTCCATGTTTGCAAGGAACATCAGCACATAATCCCACGGGAACAGGTTGGAGGTTGCGTCCATTTCCTTTTTAAACTCTAAAGCTGTTTCATAGCGGTGGTGACCGTCTGCAATAAAGATGTGCTTATCAGAGAATTCTTTCTTGATTGCATCAATTAAACTTCTGTCATTTATTTTCCACAGTCTGTGCATAAAATCATCTCTGTCAGATGCTTCAATAAACGTCCTGCCTTTTACAGTTTTTTTGAGGATTGATGAGGTAATACCGTCTTTACTGCTGTATAGTGAAAATATGGGGCTTATGTTTGCCCTGCAGAAACGGATTATATTAAGCCTGTCCGTTTTTGGTTTTGAATATGTCATCTCATGCGGATGGATTTTACCTGAACCTAATTCTTCAAGCCTTACCGCGGCAATAAGACCTCTGAGCTTTTTTACATGAGCTCCCCCCTGCCCCCTTTTAAAAATCCCCCTCTGTCCCCCTTTGTCAAAGGGGGATGTAGGGGGATTATATGTTGCCTCATAGCAGTAAAATAACGGTTTTGAATCATTAACTAAAATTCCTTTTTTAAGCCACTCGTTAAAAAATTTTGATGCCCTTGTATAGCGGTTTTCTTTTTCATTACCACCATCTATGTCTTTGCCAAAATCAATGCGGACAATATTGTACGGACTTCTATCATAAAGGGCTTCTTTAAATTCAGGCGTGACTATATCATAAGGCGGAGCCGTCACATCGCCGGCATCAACCTTTTTAGGATTATATAAAATGCCTTTGAACGGGATTATTTCAGCCATAGCAAACTAAAATAATAACTGGGAAGTAGGAATTAGGAACTTTAAATATCTTTCCTTGTAAATTTCTTAGTTTTTAGTTCTCAGTTTTCAGTTTTTAGTTCCTGAATCTTTGGGGTTTTATTCAGGACTGATGATTATCTTACCACTGAGCATCCTGAAATTTCAAACAGTTGCAAAAATTCTGCTGTCCGTAAATAATATCAATTAAAAAATCTCCCCTTTCCCTCTACGAGTCGTAGACCTCTTTGCTAAAGAGGGGTAATTACACACCCCTTAATCCCCTCTTAATAGAGGGGGGAAATTGTCTCCCCCTTTGAAAAAGGGGGCAGAAGGGGATTTCATAAAGGTGGCTGTTCAGCGGCTGACTTTAATCTGTTATAATCTTAATAATGTCCCTTTTAAAAAAAATATCAGGCTTTCTCAGTCTAATAAAATTCTCGCATTCTGTCTTTGCGCTGCCATTTGCATTTACAGGCGCATTGATTGCGGCAGAAGGCATTCCTGAATTAAGACAAATCTTCTGGATTACGGTTGCAATGGTTGGAGGCAGGTCAGGCGCAATGGGGATGAACAGGATTGCCGACAGGAATATTGATGCCCTTAACCCGAGGACAAAAAGCAGGGAACTTCCACGCGGGGTTATTAAGGCATGGGAGGCATATGCCTTTACAATACTCTCATTTGCGCTTCTGCTTTTTGCAGCATATATGCTTAATCCCCTGTGCCTTAAAGTCTCGCCGCTGGTTCTTTTAGTGCTTATCGGCTATTCCTATACCAAAAGGTTTACATGGCTGAGCCACCTTGTGCTCGGCACTGCTCTTTCGCTTGCGCCGATTGGCGCGTGGATTGCAATAAGAGGGACTTTTGACTTGGAAATTCTCCTGCTTTCTTTGGCAGTAATGTTCTGGGTTGCAGGCTTTGATGTGTTTTATGCGCTTCAGGACATAGATTTTGACAAGACTCATGGCCTTTACTCCATCCCTGCAAGATTCGGGGTTAAGACTTCTCTCTGGATAGCAAGGCTTTTCCATTTGACTGCAATTTCATTGCTTTTAAGCCTTGTCCCTGTTTTTAAGCTGACCGGTTTTTATCTTGCCGGTGTCCTCATAGCATCTGCCCTTCTAATTTACGAACATTCCCTCGTGAAGCCTGACGACCTCAGCAGGCTTGACATGGCGTTTTTCAACATAAACGGCTACATAAGCATTACAGTCTTTGCGTTTACCCTGCTGAATTATTTGATTCCGCTGTAGGGAAATATGGACAGCCTATTTCTATGACTTGCGGCAGACAGAAATACCCGTTCCTCCGCTGCTTCCTGCTATTCCCCGCACATAAGGCAGCCGTCTAAAGCAGACGGTAATGTCTGCAATTCATCTATCAACCGCAGCATATCATCCCCGGTCACTGCACGGAACGCCCTGCCTTTCAGTTCCTTTACTGCCATTCCCCTTGCATACCACGCAAAGAATTTACGGAAAAGCATGACGCCTTTTCTCTCCCCGTGAAATTCTATATTTAATGCAAGATGGTTTTTCATGGTTCGCGTTATTTCATAAACATCGGGACTGCAAGGCACTGTCCCGCTCTTCAGATACTCAGCCGTCTCACGGAATATCCATGGATTGCCTAATGCACCCCTTGCTACGGCAACACCGTCGCAGCCTGTCTCATCAAACATTTTCCTGACGAGGGTCGGCGTCAGCGCATCCCCGCTTGCAATTATAGGTATTTTCAGGGACTCTTTTACTTGCCTTATTATGTTGTAATCTACCATGCCGCTGTATCCCTGCGTCCTCGTCCTGCCGTGTATGAAAAGCCCGCTCACCCCTGCATCCTGCGCACGAAGGGCAACTTCTACTGCGTTAACAGATGCTTCATCCCAGCCGGAGCGAATCTTGACTGTAACAGGCACGCCGCTATTTTTGACGATTACATTCAGGAGTCCCTGCAGCCTGACGGGGTCCCTGAGCAGCCCGGCCCCTGCTCCCCGCGATACAACCTTGTTTACAGGACATGCGGCGTTGAAATCTATGATATCAAAGACATATTCTGATATAATTTCCAGCGCCCTTTTGATGATTTCAGGATTACCTCCGAGAATCTGAACACCCAAAGGGCTGTCCTCTATGACCGTAGAAAGCATTTTTAAAGTATTTTTGCTTTTGTAGCCCAGCGAACTGGCGCTTATCATCTCGGTGAATGCGAGTCCGCATCCGAATGATCTGTTAATCAGGCGGAAAGGCAGGTCGCTTACCCCTGCCAATGGGGCAAGGACAAGTGGAGAAGTTACTGTTATGCGTCCGATTGAAAGCACAATTGTTTATTATACAAAAAGAGATGCATGCAATAAAGACCATCAATCGGCATCGCCCTTTTCAAATAAAACCCCAATCCTGCGCTAAGCCATTAGCATGCGGCTAAACAGCAGTCAACGACTTGGGAAAGAAAAAAATTCAGCAGCCTTTCAAAAAAGCAGGCACTGGCTTGCAGCGACTGCTTCCCATGTTTACACCTTTACGATATTTATTGCCTTTAAGCCCTTATCGCCTTTAACGACTTCAAAGCTCACGGCATCGCCTTCAGCCAGGTTTTTAAAACCATCGCCCTTAATTTCGGAATAGTGCGCAAAAACATCGTCACCGCCGTCATCCTGGGTTATGAAACCAAAACCCTTGGACTGATTGAACCATTTTACTTTTCCCGTTGCCATGCAGAGTTACCTCCTTAATTGTTAATAAAAAACCGCAAAGTTTAAAGTCGTTGCGGCCTTACCTGCGTCAAAAACTCCTGAAACTTTATATCAAGAATGACATCTTTTATTTAAAAAAGTCAAATGCCAAATTGGCAGGCATAGGATTGGCCTGTACGCCGCTTTATGGATTGCTTGTGCTTAATGTATATTATACGCAGTGAGATTCAAAGAACTGCATATCCCGGAAAAGGTCCTTGAGGGAATCAGAGCCGCAGGATTTACTGAGTGCACACCGGTACAGGCACAGACCCTGCCTGAGGCACTGCGCGGCAGAGACATCGCGGCACAGGCACAGACAGGCACCGGAAAGACCGCAGCTTTCCTGATTGCAATATTCTCGCGCATGCTTGCAGTGCCTTCGCCGGGCAGGGGCCCGTCGCCACGTGCGCTTATTATCGCGCCAACGCGGGAGCTTGTTATACAGATAGCCGCCGAGGCAAAACTGTTAGGCGGACATTCAGGCTTCAGAATCGTCCCCGTGTTCGGCGGCATTGACTATCAGAGGCAGCGCGAGGAAATTACAAAGGGCGCTGACATGCTCATCGGCACGCCGGGACGGCTTATAGATTATCTAAAGCAGAAAGTCTACAGCCTGAGAAAGACGCAGTTCCTTGTGATTGACGAGGCCGACCGTCTTTTTGACATGGGTTTTATCAGCGATCTCCGGTTCCTGCTAAGGAGGATGTCTCCTTATGACAAGCGGCAGTCCATGCTCTTTTCAGCTACACTTTCAAACCGCGTACTTGAGCTGTGCTATGAACACATGAACATGCCGGAGCGGTTTACTGTAACGCCTGATAAAGTCACGGTGGAAAAGATAGAGCAGGAGATTTATCACATCGGCGAGTCCGAAAAACCCGGCCTGCTCTTCGGAATCCTCAGGCGTGAACCTGCCGGCCGCTATCTCATTTTCTGCAATACCAAGTCCGCAGCCGAACGGCTTGAGGTATTGCTAAACGCCAATGGTCTGACATCCGCAGCCATTACCGGAAACCTTGATCAGAAAAAACGGCTTAAGGTTCTCTCAAAGTTCCGGGACGGCACATTACCAATCCTTGCGGCAACGGATGTCGCAAGCCGGGGTCTTCATATAGACGGGGTAACGCACGTGATCAACTATGACCTGCCGCAGGATCCGGAAGACTATGTGCACCGTATCGGCAGGACTGCCCGCGCCGGAGCAGGCGGCAGGGCGATAAGCCTTGCATGCGAGGAGTATGTCCATTCCCTCGCGGATGTTGAGGAGTATATCAGACAGAAGATACCGGTAATGCCGCTGACAGAGGAAATGATTGTCACCAATTATCGTAAGGTATTCCGGCACGATGGGAAGAAGGCCTACAGTCCACTGAAAAAAGGTCCCCATCATCCGCACAGGAAAGAAAAACCCACGCGAACGGGAAACAAATCTCTCGGGCATAAAAATGATGGCCACCGCCGGCCGGAGAAAAAGAAACTTTAAAAGATTGCCGATAGCCTCAGTCTTCGTATTCACGAACATTGCTTTATAATGCGCACATCAAAGTGCCATAGCCCTGCTTTTGACCACGATTTTAAAAACTATAAAAATATGATAATTTTTTCTATTAAGCAAAAATATTAGCTTTTAAGTAAAATTATCCGTTCTCAAACAAAAAGATACGTTCTTTGAAAAAGGAGTAGGAATTATTTCAGCCGGGAAGTTTTTGGGAGGGGTGGCATAGTATTATATTGCAAGCCCGGATTCCATTGTCCTATCTTCAACCGTTGCAGGTATTCCTCCCATTCAATCGGAAGTGAGTGTTTCTTTTTATTGTTGCATTCCTTGCATGCAGGGACAACGTTATTCTTTGTTGATTTTCCTCCACGTATGATAGGCACAATATGATCCATGGTCAGTTCCTTTGAAGGACCTTCCGTCCCGCAGTAATAACACTTGCCTTCGGCGCATTTCCGCTTCCACCACTGCGTCTTCCGAAGGTCACGCGCCTTCTGTTTTTCTTTCTTTATCTCCTGATCAGTAACCGTCGAAATAAAATAATCCATTATTCTTCAACTTCTATCCGTGGGTAATTAAGATCGAGTTATTCAGCCTATTCCAATATTTCAAGGACATAACGCTTGCCGAGCTTAGTACCGGCAGCACTCAGTATTGTTCTCATTGCCCGTGCTGTATTGCCCTGCTTTCCGATAACCTTCCCGATATCACTTTTAGCAACACGCAATTCAAAAACAGCGGTTCTTTCGCCGTTTACCTCGCCAACTAAAACTTCCTCCGTTCTATCTACCAGAGACTTCGCCATCAGTTCAACAAGTGATTTCATATCCACCCCCAATGGAAAAATGCAAGAACCAAGACCTGCCCCCGATTCTAATTTGATGAAAATAATTATGCTTTACTTATTCCATGTCAATATTTCTTCTAATATAAGCTTCGTAATCTTTTAAAACAGGAGTATATTTCTGACCTATCAATGACGATGAAATTATGAAATCTGCTGTTGAACGATTACATGCTATCGGGACATTGTAAAGAACAGCGATTCGCAGCAAGGCTTTCACATCAACATCGTGAGGATGAGGCTGCATCGGATCCCAGAGGAATATAATCACATCGATTTTACCTTCAGCAATCAGAGCGCCAAGCTGCTGATCCCCACCGAGGGGACCTGATTTTAATTTCGTGATGTGAAAATCAAACTCCTCTTTCTCAAGCTTCTTTTTGAGAGCCTGCTCAACCATTGTCCCTGTTGTTCCGGTACAAATCAATTTATGTTTAATAATTGATGTGTAGTTCCATTCAATCCATTCGATCAAATCTTTTTTCCGGTTATCGTGTGCCACCAGGGCTATATTTTTTATTTCTTCCATAAAACCTCCTTAATTCTGAGTAAGCCATCTGAACCGATATTAGTCATTTTCACGATCTAATAGCAAGAGAAACCTTAACAGGTGACATGGCCTGCGAAATGGTGTATATAATAATATTACCGAAGAATTATTTTACCGCCCGGATGATCCCGGTTGTTGCATAGTAATCATAAAACCGTCCAGTATCGAATGCTGCATTTAAAAATCTACAAAAAAAGATTCATAGCTTGACTTTTTACAAAGCTTATACGTTATAATGTCTATATTGTTCAGGTGTCCTGATGGGCTTAATGGGGAATTCCGTGAGAGACGGAAGCGGTCCCGCCGCTGTAATCCCGATTCCGAGCAATTCGGAATAACAACCTTTATCATGAAACGCCACTGCCCCGACGATTCGGGATGGGAAGGCAGATAAAGGCCGGGAAAGCCAGAAAACCAGCCTGTACAGAGCCTCACAAAAAAGCCTTCGCGGTATGAGGTTGTGAGGGTAAAAGTTCGGAACAAAATTCTGACAGGGCTTTTATCCCCGGCTTTCTAACGAAGGCTGGGGATTTTTTATTGTAAAGAAAATTATAAAATGGCCACAGATTCACACAGATTTTAAAAATTATTTTAATTATATTTCTGTGTTAATCTGCGTTAATCTGTGGCTAAATTAAAATATGAAAATTATTTTTGTTATAGGCGGCACAAGGAGCGGAAAGAGTTCATTTGCCCTGAATGAGGCATCTAACTACAAGGGGCAAAAGGCATATATCGCCACTGCTGAGGCACTTGATAAAGGGATGAAGGAACGGATAGAAAAGCACAAAAAAAGCAGAGGAGACGGGTGGGATACCATTGAAGAGCCATTAAAGATCTCTGATGTACTCGCACATATCAGAGGTAAATACAATATCATTGTTCTAGATTGCCTTACACTCTGGCTTTCAAATCTCATACACAACAATTCAGACATTAACAGGGAAATCAAAAATCTGATTAAGGTTTTACAAAACTCCGAACTCCCCGGCCTTGCTCAGCGAAGCGGGGCGGGCCAAACTCTAAACTCTAAACTTTTTGTGGTCTCCAACGAAGTCGGGATGGGCATAGTACCTGACAACGAGCTTGCGCGCAGATTCAGGGATTTTGCAGGTCTTTTAAATCAAAAGATTGCAGAGATAGCAGACGAAGTTTATCTGGTAACTGCCGGAATACCGGTAAAAATTAAAAATTCAAAATGAAATCTGGAGGAAATATGGAATTACAAAATCTTTCATCAAAGATAAACTCAATTAACGGCAAATTTATTGAACAGGCACAGCAGAGACTGGACAATCTTACCAAACCGCAGGGGAGCCTTGGAAGACTTGAGGAGTTTGCAAAGAAACTCATTGCAATTACCGAAAACCCGATGCCTGAGATTGATAAAAAAGCTGTCTTTACATTCGCAGGCGACCACGGTGTAGCAGAAGAAGGTGTTTCTGCCTTTCCAAAAGAAGTAACAAGGCAGATGGTATTTAACTTTCTAAACGGAGGGGCTGGTATAAATGTCCTTGCGAGACATGCAGGAACAGAAGTAGTGGTTGTAGATATAGGGGTTGATTATGAATTTAAAGATACAAAAAATCTCATCTCCAAAAAAATTGTCAGAGGAACAAAGAATATGCGTAAAGGTCCAGAAATGACAAAAGACGAGGCAATAAAATGCAAAAATGTGAGGCTGGAACTTGCAAATGAATATGCAGGAAGGGCTTATAAGATTTTTGGTGCAGGGGATATGGGCATTGCAAACACAACTCCTTCAAGCGCAATAGCCGCAATACTTACCGGCAAACATGTAGAAGCCGTTACAGGCAGAGGCACAGGGATAACTGATACTTCATGGAAGAACAAGGTTCAGGTTATAAAGGACGCAATATCTATAAATAAACCTGACCATTCAGACCCAATAGATGTGCTCTCAAAATTAGGCGGTTCAGAGATAGGAGGCATCGCAGGACTTGTCCTCGGAGCGGCGGCAAACAGGATTCCTGTTGTTGTAGATGGCTTTATATCAACGGCAGGAGCGCTTATAGCGTATGTAATTGAACCAAAAACAAAGGATTATATGTTTGCAGCACATAATTCTCAGGAGATAGGACATAAAGCAATGCTTGAAAAGATAGGATTGAAACCAATACTTGACCTCAACCTCAGACTCGGTGAGGGAACAGGGGCAGCACTTGCGATTATGATTATTGAGGCAGGACTCAAGATTTACAAAGAAATGGCTACATTTGAAGAGGCAGCAGTAGCAACAAAAACTTCAAATGATTAAATAAAGAAAAAAATTTTGCTCG
>JACROO010000026.1 GCA_016214355.1 Nitrospirota bacterium
ATAATAGATTTTTTAATCTTTTCTTCCATATTTATCCTTATAACCCAAAGAAGATATAGCCATTCCAGTGGTTGCCGGTTATTTCTTTGGCAATTGCGCTTAATGACTTATAAATCCTGCCCTTATATTCAAATCCTTTATCTAACACCTTAACCTGAATATCATTGCCTTTATAGGTCTTAGTAATAGTGCTTCCGGGAATAGGAAGACGGTTGTCTTTTAAGGAAGAATGCTTTTGCAGATTCTCAGCTGGTTGTTCTTTTGGCCTGTAAGCTTTATTATTTATGGGGTCGTATTCTTGGATTAAGCCCTTAATCCTATTCTCTGCGTCTACAGACAACCCACCGTATTTAATCTCCTGCAGTTTATAGGCAATCTGCTTCCAAAGAAAGATCTTATTGTTGGTTGGCGCCTTTTTACCGGGGAAGAGTTCTCCGTATTTCTTCGCCAGCTCTTCAATCGAAGCATCCCGAAGCACCACAATTTGGGATAGTATATTTTCTTCCATAAGCCGATATCTCCTTATTGAGATGCTGAAAGCTTTCTTAGCTTCTGCAAGAACCAGCCTATTTCTTCACAGCGCTCAATGATCTTTTTGCCTTCTTCTGGCGGTATCAGTTCTTGGCTCTCTCCGGTTACGTGAGAGCCAGCTATTAGAGTAATGATATAAAGGTCATTACCTAAGTGATGATCTAATAGCTGCCATATAGCCGAAGGAACAGCCAGCCTTTCTTTGGTTATTTTCTCGTAAATTTCCTTTTCATTATTGAGAGGATTGCACATTTCGCACCCCTTTCGCCCTCGTTTTATCTCTTTTCTCACCTACACATATAGCCATATATTTCGAGAGATATCAAGGCAATAAGAGATAATTTAGGATCAATTTAAACTCGATTTAAACTCGATTATACTGGTAAAGTTGGCTTTTCATGGTATAATGTAACAAAATGTAATGGGGGTATTGATGGAGAAAAAAATAGAGTTTTACACTGCTGAAGAAATTGCCAAAGTTTTAAGATTACATCCCTATACAATTAGAAGATTATGCCGTGAGAAGAAAGTCCCGGCTTTTAAATTTGGGGGACAGTGGAGATTTCGGAAAGATCAAATTGAGAAGTGGTCAAAATCTTATTTCTCTTTGAAAACAGGAGCAATTTAGAATCCATTGAAAGAAAGATAGGGGTTTAATATAGAATGAAAAGTCTCTGGATATGAATTAGGTTTAAAAAATCGGAGGTGCCTATGGCCGATTTTAAAAAAGGATCTGGTTGTTCGTAACAAAAAGAGCAAAATAATTGCTGTTTTTCCTTATGGCAGTGAAGCGTGGTTAAGATACCAGCAAGCTTTGGAGATATTTCTTAATGAATATTACCTCATACCTCTTTGAGGCATATCTCCAGTGTCCTACCAAATGCTTTCTTCGTTCGGTCGGTGAAACAGGACACGGGAATGCCTATGTCGATTGGATTAAAACTCAGAATGGAATGTACCGAAAGACAGGAGTCAAACGTCTGATGGAAGAATATTCCCAGGGCGAAAGTATTATTGGACTACTCGAAACTAATGATCTGAAGGCAGCCAAATGGTGGCTAGCTGTAGATTTCGTGGCCCGAACCCATGATCTGGAATCAACCATTCACGCGGTCGAACGGATTTCATCGGAAGATCCAGGAAAACCTATACAGTTTATTCCTATCCGCTTCATCTTTAACAACAACCTTACCATGGATGATAAGTTGCTCTTGGCGTTTGATGCGCTGGTAGTGTCAGAAATGGTGGGTAGCGAAGTCGAATTCGGCAAGATCATTCACGGCGACGACCATACCACGCTCAAGGTAAAGGTTTCGGCTCTGGCGGGCGATCTGCGAAAGCGAATTGGGAAAATCGCAACGCTGCTATCCAATACCTCACCGCCCGACCTCATTCTAAACCGACACTGTGCTGAGTGTGAGTTCAAAGCCCGGTGTAGGGAGAAGTCAACTGAAGCAGACGACCTTAGCCTTCTTTCTGGGATGCCAGAGAAAGAGCGCAACCGACAGCGTAGCAAGGGCATTTTTACAGTCACTCAGTTTTCTCATACCTTCCGTCCGCACAGAACACCCAAGCGGGCAAAGAATCCGGCTAAGCCGCATTACCTCGCATTACAAGCATTGTCAATCCGTGAGAACAAAATTCATATTCACGGGAATCCGCAGCTTCCAGACTCAAAAGTTAGAGTCTATTTAGACATTGAAGGACTGCCTGACAGTGCGTTCTACTATCTTATCGGCGTCTTGGTTGTTTCGGATGGACAAGAGACGTTTCACACATTCTGGGCAGACCAGAAGTCGGACGAAACGAAGATCTTTACCCAGTTTGTCGAATTGGTTCTCCAATTGCCCGATGCTCGAGTTCTACATTACGGAACCTATGAAGCTATCGCCTTGAAACGCCTGAAAGAGAGACTGCCGGAATCCTTTCATCCAAAGATTGATGAGATTTTAGAGCGAACGACCAACGTCCTGGCGATTGTCCATCCACATATCTATTTTCCGACATATTCTAATGGGCTCAAAGACATCGGGAGGTTTCTCGGATATGAGCGAGCACACGATGGTGCTACAGGGCTTCAGACCATAGTCTGGCGTAAAAACTGGGAAACAAGCGGAGGCTCCGACCTTAAAGCCGACTTGATTCGATACAACGAAGACGACTGTCGCATGTTGAAACATCTTTGTGAATTCATCGGGCGACTATCCTGCCCAGATGCTCCAAACTTGGCAGCTCCTCCGAATCTCCCTGTAATTACTCGCACGGAGGAGATGATTAAGGAACGGCCACATTGGGAGGTGTTTCGTCCCAAGGAATACGCTTTGGATGATTTCAAGCACATCAACAAATGCGCCTACTTTGATTACCAACGGGAGAAGGTATTTGTACGGACACATGGTCAATTTAGAATTATCAATAAGCAGCGTCGCAAGTTGAAGCGAACGGAAACTCGCCCCAATAGAACTGTTGAGATTGAATGCAAACGATGTCCAAAGTGCCAAAAAAAGAACATCGAGAAAATCAAACAAATGCGACGTCTTGTGATTGATTTGAAGTTTTCCAGAACCGGGGTCAAGAAATGGAGAACCAAGTTCTACCCCGACCGATACAAGTGTCAAAAGTGCGGCCATGCCTGCAACTCTGAGGCGCGGTCTCCCGGAGGACAATTACAAACCGGCCACGCTTTGATGAGTTGGTGCGTTTATTCAAGCCTCTTTTGCGGGATGAATATGAATCGGACGCGCATAGCGTTAGGAGACACCTTTGAGATATTTTTAGGCGAAGACCGGATGATACATTCCAAGCATTTCCTCGCGGCCGCGTATGAAGGGCTATACAGCAATATCTTGCAGAGTCTCCTGCAAGACAAGTTCCTCCATGTTGATGAGACTACAGTGAAACTCAGGGGTATAAATGGTTACGTTTGGGTACTGACCGGCATGGACAAGGCGTACTATTTTTACAAACCATCTCGGGAGAGCTCCTTCCTCAAGGAT
>JACROO010000065.1 GCA_016214355.1 Nitrospirota bacterium
CTGATAACTCTTTTTTCGTTTCAATTAAACTCATTGTAGCTTATACGCTACGTTATTGTCAAGAGAACGGGAATCTTTACCAAACTCCCACAAACCTTGAAATATACCTGCCTTTTTGTTAGTATGTTTAACCATGAATGCCCCGTCATTTTTACCTAAAGCCAATATGTTGAACAGGACAATAGCTAAGAGTATTGACTTTATTATTGCAGGGGCGTTATCTGAGGTAATACCGAAGGCAGGCTACTTTGCCGGACTGGCTTATATACTGATATGCGACGGGTTATTTGAGGGCAGGAGTGCGGGGAAGCGTATTATAGGCTTAAAGGCAGTAATTCAAGAGACAATGCAGGCATGCACATTCAGGGAATCAGTGATGCGGAACTTCCCCTTTGCTATTGGATATGTTTTGTTTAAGATAGTGCCTATTATCGGTTTTATTTTCCCCCTCGTTATATTGATATTTGAAAGCCTTCTCATGATAGGCAGCGAGAAGGGTGTGAGGCTCGGTGATGAGATTGCAAAAACTCAGGTTATTGAGGAAAAGTAAAGGAGGCTAAATGTTTCAGAATATTCTTGGATGGTTTTCAAACGACCTCGCCGTAGACCTTGGGACAGCCAATACACTTGTGTTTGTGAAAGGCAAAGGCATTGTCTGTAATGAACCATCTGTTGTAGCTATTCAGAGAGACACAGGCAAAGTTATAGCCGTGGGCACAGAGGCGCAGAGGATGATGGGCAAGACTCCTGCGAACATTGTGGCTATGAGGCCTTTAAAAGACGGAGTCATAGCGGATTTTGACAAGACAGGCGAGATGCTTAAATACTTCATCAGAAGGGTTCATAACAGAAAGAGTTTTGTTTCGCCGAGGATTGTCATCGGTGTGCCTTCAGGTATTACACAGGTTGAACAAAGGGCTGTAAGGGACGCGGCAGAGGCATCCGGTGCCCGTGAGATATATCTCGTGGAGGAGCCTATGGCAGCGGCGATCGGTGTAGGGCTTCCGATAGGGGAGCCTACAGGCAATATGATAGTGGACATCGGAGGCGGCACCACTGACGTTGCCGTCATATCGCTTCACGGAATTGTCTACAGCAAGGCAGTAAGGGTCGGCGGAGACAAGATGGACGAGGCAATTGTAAATTATATTAAAAACAAGGCAAAGACCCTCATCGGCGACAGGACTGCCGAGCAGATAAAAAGGCAGATAGGTTCGGCATTCAAAGTTAACGATGAAAACAAAAGCATGGACATAAAGGGAAGGGACTTGGTCTCAGGCATTCCGCGTTCCATTGTAATATTTGAAGATGAAATCAGAGAGGCGATAAACGAGCCTGTTACTATGATTGTTACTACAATAAAAACCGCCCTTGAAAACACACCTCCCGAGCTGGCTGCCGACATAGTTGACAGGGGCATTATTCTTGCAGGCGGAGGGGCGCTTTTAAGAGGGCTTGATCTCCTTTTAAAGCATACTACAGGACTGCCGGTAATCGTGGCTGAAGACCCCCTATGTGCAGTTGTAAATGGAGTGGGCAAGGTACTTGATGATCTGGACATACTTAAAAGAGTTGCAATGAATTAAATATAGATGTCTATAAAAAAACGTTCTTTTGTGTATGTTGTCTTTGTACTTTTGATAGTTGCACTGCTTGCATACCAGAGCATTAAAGGCAGCCGCGATACCTCAACGTTTGACTTTCTTATCTATCCCTTGAAAGTCCTTGAAAGAGGAAGCATTTCCGTAATCCATGGGGTTAAGAACTTCTTTAATAGTTATATCCTGACCGTCGGCAAAGAAGATGAAAACAGGAGACTCATGGCAAAGATAAAGGAATACGAAAAGGACAGAAGCAGGTTTGCTGATGTCATGTCTGAGAATAAGAGACTGAGGGATTTGCTTGAGCTTAAGTCGCAAAGGGTTGATTACGTTACATCTGCGGGGGTTATTGCAAGGGACCCTACCAACTGGTTCCAAATATTCTGGATAAATAAAGGGGTGGAGGACGGCATACGTAAAGACATGGTCGCAGTTACACCCTCGGGGCTTGTGGGAAAAATCCATAAAGTCCTTCCGGATACGGCAAACATTATCCTCATAACCGATATTAATTCATCTGTTGCCGTAAGATTTCAGTCACACGGTCTTGAAGGCATCCTTGAAGGAAAAGGGACAAACAAATGTTATCTGAAGTATGTACCTCAGGAGGAAGACGTTAAAATTGGCGAGAGGCTTATTACCTCAGGGCTTGACGGTATATACCCTGAAGGTCTGCGGGGTGGCTTTGTCTCAAAAGTTATAAAAAAAGGCTACGGGCTTTTTCAATACATAGAGGTAACTCCGATGCAAAACCTTAATGCAATTCAAGAAGTAGCAATCCTTAAGAGATGAAACAAACATATCTCAAAGAGACACAAAAGACAATGAAAAGCTTTTTAATTTATTTTATTCTTGCAGTATTATCCATAGCACTTCAGGCTACCCTGTTCAGCGGCGTGAAACCGGACATTGTGCTTGTGCTTGTCTGTTTTTACTCTCTTAAATCAGGACAGGCAAGGGGGATGGCTTACGGTGTATTAACAGGCTTGATGCTTGACACAATAAACGGATATGTACTTGGTCCTAATATAATCAGCAAGGCGGCAGCAGGCATCTTAGCAGTGTCAATAAGGCGGCAGTTCTTTGACTGGAATCTGTTCTTAAATACTGCGCTTATTTTTTTACTTTCAATACTTGATACCCTTATAGTCTATATAAGCCTTGAATATCTGACGACGATGTCTTTTGCTGAAAGGTCGTGGGGACCTTCAGTCATGCAGGTTATTTATACATCAGTCGTCAGCATAGTTCTATATGCCGTAATGAGCAAAAGTTTCTTGCGGACTTCTGTATTTTCTGACTAAAGCAAATGGAAAAAAGAATCTCTATAGGCGCATATATTATTATCTTTGTCTTTGCCGTCTTTCTCATAAGGCTTTGGCATCTTCAAATAATAAAGGGGAAGGGGTATAAAAAAATTGCAGATCAGAATAGATTAAGGATTATAAAAGTACCTGCTCCCAGGGGTATAATCTATGACAGAAACAATGTCCCGCTCGTTAAAAATATCCCTGCATTCAGCGTATCGGTCATTAAAACTGACCTTCCTCATGACATTCAAACATTGGCAGAACTCGGTAATCTTCTGGACATTGAGCCTGAGAATATTAAAGAAAGGCTTAACAGTGCATCTGTGAATCCCTTTGAGGCAGTGAAACTTAAAGACAATATTTTATGGGAGGAAGTAGCAAGGATTGAAGCCCGGAGGATTGATTTTCCCGGCTTGCAGATAGATGTGGAGACCGGCAGGGAATATATCTACGGTCAGGTCGGAAGTCATGTAGTTGGCTATCTTGGACGTATAACACCCGTGCAGGAAAAGAGTCCTGAGTTCAGGGATGTTCCCATAAGTGCATTCATAGGGCAGTGGGGGATTGAAAAGATATACGACAGGACTCTGCGGGGAACTGCCGGTGAAAAAATTATTGAGGTAGATGCAACAGGCAAAGAGATAAACGTCCTCGGGGAAAAAGAGGCCGTCAAAGGGAATGACTTAAATCTCACAATTGATATAGACCTTCAAATAAAGGCAGAGGAAGGGCTTAAAGACAGGACAGGCGCAGTCATTGCAATTGCCCCGAACACAGGCGATATTCTGGTGCTTGCAAGCACACCATCTTTTGACCCGTTAAGATTATTACTGCTATCGCAGGGCTTGAGCAGGGCACTTTAAATGATGCTACAACTGCAATATGCAGGGGAGGGATCCATCTGGGCAACCGCATGTTTAAATGCTGGAGAGAAAAAGGTCATGGCGTAATCAAGTTTCACAGGGCGATAGTTGAATCATGCGATGTGTTTTTTTATGAAGCAGGCAGGAGATTAGGCGTTGATAAGATGGCAGAATACGCATCAAAGTTCGGGCTTGGAGAACCGGCAGGACTTAATCTCACTGACGAGAAATCGGGCATTGTGCCGTCTACCGCATGGAAACGTAAAACGAAAAATCAAGAGTGGTTTCAGGGAGAGACATTGAACACTGCTATAGGACAGGGATATATTTCTGCCACGCCGGTACAAATGGCAAGGCTTATTGCTACCGTAGCCAATGGGGGGAAACTTTATAAGCTGAATTTATTGAAAGGCAGTGTTAACCCCCGGCTTATAAGGGAGATAAGGTTAAAACCGGAAACATTTGAGACAATAAAAAATGCCCTTGCGGGTGTTGTGGCAGAGTCTGGCGGTACAGGATATATGGCACGCTCAAAACTTATAAGCATCGGCGGGAAGACAGGCACGGCACAGGTGGTAGCCGGGAAAAAATTCGGCAAACACCTTCCGGCAGCCTTCAGGGACCACGCTTGGTTCGTGGCATTTGCACCTACTGAAAACCCGCAAATTGCAATGACAGTTTTTGTAGAGCACGGCGGACATGGCGGCGCAGCAGCAGCCCCGGTTGCAAAGGCGGTGATAGAGGAATTCTATAAGAAAAGGATTCAAGGGGTCAAGGGGTCGAGTGATCAAGTGAGCAATTAGCTCCAAAAATGTCAATAAAAGTGTCATGCTGAATTCATTTCAGCATCTCACGAGACCCTGAAACAAGTTCAGGGTGACATTTTAAAATACTTGAATCCTTGAACCCTCTAACCCTATAAGTAGGATTTATGATTGACAGAAATTTATTAAAAAATTTTGACTGGAGCCTGCTTGCTGTTGTGCTGGGATTATCCCTTATGGGCGTGATGACGATTTACAGCGCCACAAGACCTGTGCCCGGGGCAGAGCAGTCGTCATTTTATCTTAAACAGTTGTTCTGGCTATTCCTCGGAATCCTATGCCTTTTCCTTACTATACGCACAGACTATAGATGGTTTAGCAAGTTCGCTTATATCTTCTTTGCTGTCGGGGCAATTTTTCTGATTGTTGTGCTTATTGCAGGCAGGGCAGGCATGGGTGCACAGAGATGGTTATCCTTAGGGCATATTTCTTTTCAGCCTTCGGAATTGTTCAAGATTTTTTTTGTATTAGCGGTTTCAAAATATCTTTCAGGTACAGAACACAGAGTAAGACTCGGTTTCAGGGAACTCTTTAAGATAGTATTGATTTTTGTTATTTTCCCAATGGTACTCATCCTGAAACAGCCCGACCTCGGAACTGCAATGCTACTGCTCTTTATATTTTTTTCAATGATTATAATTACAGGTATCAAGAAAAAACTTCTGATAACGGCAGTTATTATCTCAATCGTCTCTTCGCTGTTTGTCGGAAATATCGTATGGACAGGCTTAAAGGACTATCAGAAGCAAAGATTAATAGCATTCATTCATCCTGAGTCTGACCCGCAGGGAACTACCTACCATATAAACCAGTCAAAGATTACAATAGGCTCCGGCGGAGTTCTCGGCAAGGGTTATTTAAAAGGGACGCAGGGACCGTTACGATTTCTGCCTGAAAGGCATACTGATTTTATTTTTTCAGTCTTTGCAGAAGAATGGGGCTTTACCGGCAGTGTGCTTTTATTTCTTTTGTATCTGTTTATTATCCTCAGGGGTTTTGACACGGCAAAAAAGGCACGGGACATTGAAGGAAGATACCTTGCACTCGGCGTTGCACTCATGCTTTCGTTTTATTTCATTATAAATGTCGGAATGACGCTGGGCATTGTCCCTGTAGTAGGGGTCCCCCTGCCTTTTATGAGTTATGGCGGCACTGCCTTACTTACAAATTTTCTTGCAGTCGGGATTTTAATTAATGTCAGGATGCGGAGGTTTTTGCTGTTTTATTAAAAATCCGGCGGCTGATGCGCAGCACTCCTTCGCTTTTTTCAGCCTACCTGTTTCTTATGGAGTTAGGTAAACTCTTTTCTGCAATATGGACAGTATTTCCAGTCTATCTCCCTCGGTTGTCCACAGGAGGGACATTTATTCACTATGGCATAGCCGCAATAAGGGCAGGTTAGAAAATCTGGCCTTACAGATTCACTGCAATTCTGGCATACAAAAATGGCTCCCTCATCCTTTACGTAAACGACCCTTAAGAGTTCTTCAATTGAGGTTATACCCTGTTTAACCTTTTCTATCCCGTCTTCACTCATATGCTTCATCCCTGTATCAAGGGATGCCTTAAGGATTACATCCTCCGTGGCGTCACTGGCGATTAGTTCCCTTACCATGGAATTGACTACTAAAACTTCAAATATCCCTATTCTTCCCCTATATCCTGTATTGCTACAGGCAGGGCAACCTGTCCCTTTGTAGAGTCTAAGGGCTGTAAGGTCACTTACCTTTACCCCTAACTTCATAAGCTCTTCTTTTGAGGGGGTATAAGGCTTTTTGCACTGATTGCAGAGCTTTCTCACGAGCCTCTGTGCAACTACACCGTTTAAGGATGCGGCAATAAGATATGACTGGGCGCCTAAATTTTTAAGTCTCGTTATGGCTCCTACAGCGGTATTTGTGTGGAGGGTACTTAACACCATGTGTCCTGTTATAGATGCCTGCGTAGCGATATTTGTGGTTTCACTGTCTCTCAGCTCGCCCACCATTATTACATCGGGGTCCTGCCTCAGTACAGACCTGAGACCGTAAGCGAAGGTGAGCCCAGTCTTTTCGTTTATAGCCACCTGATTTACCCCTTGGAGTTCGTATTCTATAGGGTCCTCCAAGGTTATTATATTTATCGCCGATGTATTTATATAGGTTATCATGGCATAAAGAGTGGAGCTTTTACCGCTTCCGGTAGGTCCTGTAATAAGAATGATACCCTCTGGTTTTTCAATGATATCTTTAATCCTCCCGTAGTCTTCTTCGGTAAGACCTATCTTGTTCAACATTAATATGGCTGTCTGTAAGTCCAGCACCGTTAATACTGCCGTTTCACCAGACTGGGTGGGAAGT
>JACROO010000069.1 GCA_016214355.1 Nitrospirota bacterium
ATTCCTTTAAAGGTGCGATGTCCCCGTCCATGCTGAATACAGAATCTGTAACGATGAGTTTTTTGCCGGCTGATTTTTTTAACAGTTTTTCCAAGTGATTTACATCCCTGTGCTTATAGATTTTTATATCAGCATTTGAAAGCCTTGCTCCGTCAATGATGCTTGCATGGTTGAGTTCATCGCTGAAAATTGTGCATCGTGCTCCGGCTGCGGCAGGGATTATCCCTGTATTTGCCGCATAGCCTGTGTTGAATACAAGTGCTGACTCAGTCTTTTTAAACTTTGCAATTCTCTCTTCAAGTTTTTTGTGAGGCAGGCAGGAACCGCTTAATAGTCTTGATGCACCCGAGCCGAGACCGTATTTTTTCAAGGCTGTGACAGATGCTTTTATAATCTCCGGATGTTTTGATAAACCGAGGTAATCGTTAGAGGAGAAATTTATGTATTGTTTGCCTTTTATTAAAATCTTTGAGCCATTGGAAGATTCAATGAAGGAGAGTTTTCTTAGAAGTTTTTTTTCTTTAAGTTCTTTCAGCGCTTCATTAAATTCCCTCATTTCTAAACTTTCAACTTTCAACTCTTAACTTTATACTCCTTCATTCTCTTCAGGAGCCCAGATGTACTTATGAATCTGCAGTTGCAGTCTTACTGGAAGGTTGTCTCTTAAAATCCATGAGGCGAGGGCTTTTGGTTGAAGGACGCCATAGGCAGGAGACATGAGGATTTTTTTGAACTTATCTGTTATATGATGCTTCTTAATTATGTCTTTAGCCCAGATATAATCTGATTCATCCATCAGCACAAATTTTATTTCATCGTTTTCCTTGAGGAAATCCAGGTTTTTGAAATTCATTCTTTCACTCATACCGCTTTTAGGGGTCTTTAGGTCCATTATTACGGTTATCCTTTTATCAAGGCATCCTATACAGATAGAGCCGTTTGTTTCAATGAGGACATCATAGCCTTTATCAAGAAGGGTCTTAATCATCGGAGGGGTTTCTTCCTGAAGTAAAGGCTCCCCGCCGGTGAATTCAACGCATTTGACCCCGTATTCTTCAATTTTTGAAATTATCTCTTTATCCGAGAGTTCTTTCCCATGATAATAGGCGTAATTAGTATCGCAGTAAGTGCATCTAAGGTTACAGCCTGCGAGCCTTATAAATGTGCATGGGAGCCCTGCATACGTTGACTCTCCCTGAATGCTTTTAAATATCTCGTTTATCTTAAGCATAATGTCTCACAGTAAATTTATTCTTTGGAATCAGGCATAAAAGGCTTTTTAGAGATGTCTGCAGAACCGTATGAGATATTTCTCCCGTGCTCTTTAGCAATATATAATGCCTTGTCCGCCATCTCTATAAGCTCATTTTTGTCTTTTGCATTGTCCGGAATGGAGGCAAAACCAATGCTTACAGTTATTAGAGCTTTTTCCCCATTCGGGAGAGGAAATGGTGTTTCTGCAATCTTCTTTCTTAACCTATCTGCAAAAATCTTTGCTCCGCTGTAAACGGTTTCCGGCATTATTATGCTGAACTCGTCACCGCCATACCGTGCGGAGAAATCTGTCCGCCGTATCTGATTCTTGATTATAGATGAAATTAATTTGAGCGCCATGTCTCCGACCTGATGTCCATAGCTGTCATTAAAGGATTTAAAATGGTCAATGTCTAAAAGTAAAAGAGAAAGTGCCCTTTCGTATCTCTTTGACTTTTCAACTTCTTCCATCAGTTTTTCCTGAAAATGCCTATGATTATTAAGTCCTGTTAGCCCGTCCGTGATTGCTAAGTTTGCAATTTTTTCGTGCATTGCAATTGTCTGGAATGCCTGAAACGCAAAGTTCATCAGCATATCTTCATCGTCATGGTCAAAAGTGCCGTCCTGTTTATTGGCTATGATTAACAGCCCTAATACCTCGGAAGAGAATATCAATGGCACTGCTAATATATCCTTAATCTCCAGATTTAATTCTGGAATTATTGTGCGGCCCTGATTTTCACTTAGGACATGTTGGGAGTCAAGCCTTACGGGTATCTGCTCTTTTAATGGTAATTTAAAGAAGCCTTCGGGAGGGATGCTGACTCTGCGGATATCATGAATCTCTTCACTTGCAACAAAAAACTTTGTCATGAACGTACCCGGTTCAAATATTAGTGTAGCACAGTAATCTGATTTAATCAGATGTTTAGTCCTGTCAACGAGGTTTTTCAGAATAATATCAAACCTTGTTTCAGAGGTAATAAACCCCATTAGCTCATTCAGGATGGCAAGTTCGCGCACTGCCTTTTGTCTTTGAGCTATTGTATTTTCAAGGGTCAGTACCTGCCCCTTGCATGTGCTGTATGAATCAGCTATCCTGATGAGGTTTGCTGCAATTCCACTAAGTTCATCTATGCCTTTTACCTCAAATTTTACGTCCGGGCGTCCTTCTGCCATAACCGTGGTGATGTGATTTAACTCAACTATGGGATTAATTACTTTATTTAGTAACAGCCTGAAAATTATTACGGCAGTCACGGCTAACATAAGGGATAAAATCCCCATTAAATACAGTATAATGGTTATGAGGTTCTTTACGGCTGTATAATCGGCTTTTGGATCTTGAAGTATGTTGTAGGATATAAGATATGCGGCACCTGATGCTGCTAATATAACGGCAATAATTAGGAAAATTGCCAGACTTAATCTCTGCTTAACCCGCATATATTCTTTATTTAATTGAAATTAACAAATACTGTCAAGACCATATTTTACAGTTAAGCTTATGTTGTTTGACAATTATCATTCTCCTCTAATAAGATAAGCATATATTTTTATGATATTTTTATCAACAATGTTTTTCACAGGGGGCTTTATTTAAATGAAGACCCTCTCCCTCGGATATTCGCCCTGTCCAAATGATACCTTCATTTTTTATGCAATGATTCATGGGAAAGTTGATACTAAGAATCTGCATTTTAAAGAGTCCATGCTTGATGTAGAGACCCTGAACCAGAAGGCATTGAATATGGAATTTGACATTACAAAGGTATCATACCATGCATTCGGGCATACGCGTAAGAATTACTGCCTGCTCAGGGCAGGGGGGGCGTTCGGCAGGGGATGCGGCCCGCTTGTGGTTGCCAAAAATGAATGTGCGATGGAAGAACTGAGAGGGAAAAAAATTGCTATCCCCGGAAAATTAACAACTGCAAATTTACTGTTACAGCTTTATGATTCAATATTCAATATTCAATATTCAAACATACTGGTAATGCCCTTTAATAAAATCATGGATGCAGTGTCAAGGGGAGAGGCTGATGCAGGACTGATAATCCATGAAAGCAGGTTTACATATCAGTCATTCGGATTGAAAAAGATAATTGACCTCGGCGAGTGGTGGGAAAAAGAAACCGGATTGCCTATTCCGCTCGGAGGCATTATTGCAAAACATTCACTCGGCGAAGGGCTGAATAAAAAGATTAATAAAATCATCAAGGCAAGTATTGAATATGCTTTTAGCAGCAGGGCAGAGCCGATGGATTATATCAAGAAACATTCTCAGGAACTTTCAGAAGAGGTGATTAATCAGCACATAAATCTCTACGTGAATGACTATACGCTTGACCTTGGCAATGAGGGAGAAAAGGCGGTGAATGAACTTTTAAGAAGAGCAGAAGAGGCGGGGATTGTGCCGAAGGTGAAGCAGGGGATTTTTGTTTAGGCTAACGTTTTGCGCACAGGCGACGTTTGCCGATAGCGCGAGACTTGCCAATGCTGCAAGGCTCGTGACATAAGGCAAATGTAACGATGAAAGCCTTAGTGCTTGTGCGCTTGTTATCTGAAGTGGTGGCCACGTTGTTTCTTGTGATGTTTTCATATCTCACGTATGTGCCAGACATGATACCTATCTTCTCGCGTGACAGGGCTGTTGATCAGCGGCTGTAAGCCGTCAGCTGCGAGCGCTCGTCAGCGATCCACGATTGCACTTTTGGGTATTGAAATATCTGCCAGGTCCTGAAGCAAGTAAATGTTTGCAA
>JACROO010000027.1 GCA_016214355.1 Nitrospirota bacterium
AAAAAACCGCCTCCAACTCCGAACAGTCCTGAGAGCAATCCTACAGCAAGACCAAGCCCGATAGGGATTAAAATGTTAATGCTTGTTAATGCTACCGGCAAATAAAGATACATTCTTTCTTCTCCATCTATAAAAATTCATGCGCGCTGCATTTCCTGTTTTGCAATGGTTACAACAGGTCGTAAAGTCGTTCTTACGAGTCTCTTAAGTTCTCTTGCCGACAAATTCTCATTCCTCATTACACTCGGACTCAGAATCACCATGTCAATAGTCCTTTTCTTTTTGAAAAAGTTACTGATTGCTGACACAAGGTCATCCGAAACCGTGTGCACACCTACATCTACACCAGAGTTTTTGCATTTTTCTAACAAGATGCTGATTGTCTCTTCAGAGCCATCCTCTTCGCCTACACTTGCAATTTTTCTTGCTGTCTCATGTTCACCTGCTTCAGCAAATGCAACCGCAGCCATAATATCCTCAAGCCTCTGTCTAAACTTTCTTAACTTGACCAGCAATATCGTTATGCCCTCGTCAAGTGTCTTTGCAAGGTCTATGGCGTATGACAACCCTTCGTCAGGACTATCATTTTGACAGGTAACAAATAAAAGCTGTTTTTTCACCTATGACCTCTGATGCTCTTGCAAAAGTATTGAAAACGCTTTATTTGTCATGCTGAACTTGGTTCAGCATCTCTTCAGGGGAGGGTGACAAATTGAGACCTTTGCAAGAGCCTCCTCTGTATTAGATCTCAGAAAGGATTAAGCACATTGAATGCCAGATATAACATATTGAAAAGTAAGGATAAAAATAAGTGGCAGGAAATTGTGTTTAGAATATAAACATCATCTGAAATGCAGAAAAAGGAAGATAACTTGTTAAATTATAAAGATAGTTCAGAAAAGAAACGAAACGAGGCGGTGTGTTTAGAATATGAACGGAGTAAACACTAATCTTGTTTTAAAATCTTCCAGAGGCTTGTGCGTGATATACCCAGCACCTCGGCAGCTTTAGAGCGATTCCCGCCAAGCATCTTGACAACATTTTCGACATAATCTTTCACAAGTTCATCAATGGTCAATATTTTATCAGGGTCTATGGTGTCAATCCGAAGAACACGTATCGCCTGTGGCAGACTTTCTGACTTGATAAGATTGCTCTTTTCAAGGATGATAGCCCTCTCAATAATGTTCTCAAGTTCCCTCACATTACCCGGAAAACTATAGCTTAAAAGAATATCCATTGCCTCCTTTGTAAAACCTGTGATCTTTTTCCCCGACTTGGGTAAATGTTTTTGGAGAAATAACAGACTGAGGGGTTTTATATCATCAAATCTCTCCCTTAAAGGGGGTATGTGGATTTCTATGACATTCAGCCTGTAATACAGGTCTTCCCTGAACCTGCCTTCAGAAATAAGCTTTTTTACATTCTGGTTTGTAGAGGCAATGAACCTAACATCTACCTTGATAGGCCTTGTGCCTCCGACCCTGTAGAATTCTCCTTCTTCTATTGCCTTGAGAAGTTTTGCCTGAAGATTCGTGGAGAGTTCCGCTATTTCATCAAGGAAGAGAGTGCCGGTATCGGCAATCTCAATAAGCCCCTGTTTTGTCATAACAGCTCCTGTGAAGGCACCTTTTTCGTGGCCAAAGAGTTCGCTCGCAAGAAGCTCTTCGGTGAGGGTAGCACAGTTGATTGAAAGGAAGGGCTTATCATGTCTTTTGCTTGTGTAATGCAGGTTCCTTGCAATAAGGTTTTTCCCCACACCTGTTTCTCCTGTAAGTAACACATTGACATCCGAATCTTTCAGCTCTTCAACCATGCTGAGTACATGCCTCATCCCTCCACTTTTGGCTATGATAGAGTGTTTTTTATCAATACCGGCAAAGGTCCGTAAGGCAATATTTTCATTCCGCAAACGTTTTTGTTCCTCTATTCTCCTTATCCTCAGTACCAATTCATCAAGGTCAAACGGCTTTGTAATATAATCAAATGCCCCCTTTTTTACGGCATCTACGGCAGACCTGATGCTTCCAAACCCTGTGATAATTACGACCTCAATCCCTGGAGATTCCTCTTTTACTTTTTCAAGAAGCGTAATACCATCCATGCCCGACATCTTTATATCGGTTATCAGGATATCGAAATTGTCGCTTTCTATCATCTTTAGGGCTTCAATACCGTCTTTTGTGCCCTCCACATCGTAGCCCTCCTCACGAAGGGTATCTACAATATTGTTTAACGTGATCTCTTCATCTTCTGCTAAAAGAATCTTAAATGTCATAACTGTCTTTTCCCTATCCTCTAACTGTCATTCCGAGCGCAGCGAGGAATCTCGCTTTTTGAGATTGCTTCGTCGTTATCGCTCCTCGCAATGACATTCCTTTTTGGTAATGTAATGATGAAAGTGGTCCCTTTTCCTTCTTCACTTTCAACTGAAATTTCTCCGTTATGTTTCTGGATAATACTAAAGACAATAGCAAGTCCAAGCCCTGTCCCCTTGTCCTTTGTTGTAAAAAAAGGTTCAAATATTTTCTCAAGATTTTCTCTGGATACTCCTCGTCCTGAGTCCGAGACCCTTATCATCACTGTGTTATCTTGCAAAACAGCCATAACCCTCAATTCACCTTTACCCGACATCGCCTCTACAGCATTAGTAAAGAGGTTGATGAAAACCTGCTCAAGCTGCCCAGTGTCTGCATTAATCATGATATGACCTGGCTCTGACTCAATCAGAAAATGTATATTCTCAGTGTTGATTGTGTTGCTGAATTGTTTATAAGTCTGCTGAATGATGCTGTTTAGTTGGGTTTCTCTGAATTGAGGTTCTCGGCCTCGTGCAAATACAAGAAGGTCCCCGACAATCTTTTTCACTCTCATAGTCTGACCAAATATATCATCAAGTCCTTTCTTAATGAAAGCAGGACAGTCTTCACCGGTCTTCTTTAAAAGACGTTGAGCCGTTGTGTAAATGTTGTTTAAGGGATTATTAAGTTCATGTGCAACACCTGATGCAAGTGTTCCTATTGAGGCAAGCTTCCTGTTTTGAAGCAGTTCATTATTCTTCCTATTAATTTCATTGTCTCTCGTTATAAGATCACGTTCCATTTTGTTAAATGCATTTATAAGTATGCCGACCTCATCACCCTTTGAAGGTGTTATTAAAGACGAAAAGTCTCGTCTGCCTGTCTTTTCTACAACCATAGTCAAAATCTTCAGACGCCTTACAACGTCATGGATAATGACAAATAATGCCCCAAGCCCTACAAAGAGAAACAATGGGAATAAAAATATTGCAGCGGTTTGTGAAAAACTTATATATCTTTCTACATTTTCTCTCGCTGATTTATCAAGCTTTTTTGAGATCATCAGGATTTCTTCCCCGTTTTTTCTGAGTTCGTTGATTTCTGTGTTTAAGTCCTCCAAACTTTTAATAGCAGGGGCAGAGGCTTTTAGTGAGAAAGTCTTTTTAAAAATTTCAGCATTTACAAGAGGCCTTTCAAGGAAAGTTGATTCACTAAGATATAAGAGATCTGAATGATGCGGAAGTAATATTTTTAATCTGTTTAATTCTTTTTGAAAATCTCTGGCAGTTGATTCAATCCTGTTAAATCCCTGCTCATATTCAGCTATCTTCTTTTCAAGCTCAAGCAATTTTTCTGTGCTGTAAACAGTTCTGCCCTGTTTAATGATTTCTTTTAAATCGTTTATGTAAGTATGAACGTTTTGCATCTCTTTTGCATCTCCATAAAGAAGAAAGTTCTTCTCATGCCTTCTAATCTGCAGGGACTTGCTTCTCACGGTATCAGAAATTTCAAGGTAGCGAACTTCTTTCCTTATCCCGATGAAGTTGGAATAGCCGGATATAACAAGGATAGCTATGATTATTGAGCTTATAAGGAAACTGAGGCTTATTTTTTTCTTAAGGGACATATTTTAAGTGGGAACTAAGAAGTTAGAAGTAGGAAGCATTCCACCCTTACTTCCTACTTCCCACTTTCTACTTTTTACTTATGATTTTACCACAAGCACAGGGCATGGGGTATAACCTATGACCTTTTCTGCGACACTTCCCATAAGGAGCCTCTTTAACCCCGTTCTACCGTGTGAGCCTATAACAATTGTATTTACATTCTGCTCCCTCGCAAGGTCTGTTATTTTCTGATATGCCTCTCCTTCTCTGACAAATGTCTCTGTCTTTATCCCTGCTGCCCCTGCCTTTTTCTTAACATCTTCTACATATACCTTTGCCTTGCTAATCAAATCTTCTACTGTCTTTGGAGATTCTGCATAAAGCTCAGATGGCACATCCACAACTGAGATAACTTTAAGTTCTCCCCTATACGATTTTGTAAAGTCTATCGCTTTTCTGGCTGCTGCTTCACTGTATTTTGAACCATCAGTTGTCAGGAGTATTCTATTCCATCCTACTTCTGTGTTTTTCGGGATAACAAGGACATCTATATGACTGTATCCTATAACCTTGGCTGTAACACTTCCAACCAGAACTCTTTCAAGCCTCCGCAGTCCCCTTCTTCCCATGACTATAAGATCAAAGTTTTCTGCCTCTGCAAGGTCAATAATTCTTTCGTAAGTTTCTCCTTCTTCACATACTGTCTTAATGGTTGCTCTTTCCTGCTCCGCTAATTTCTGTGCCTTAAAGAGTGCGTCCTCACAGGGTTTCCTCATTGTAGCCATGATATTACCAATAGCAACTGTATCTAAATCTCCACTATAAGAGGGGACAACAGAGACGACCGTTATCCAGCTTCCCTCATTCATGGCAAGCTTGAAGGATTCCTTCAATGCATGAAGACTCGTCTCAGAACCATCAACCGCAACAAGTATCTTTCTATATCTTCCCATAGCTACACCTCACCGTGTTTCAGAACTTCTTTGGCCATTTTTCGCTCTGCCCTTATTCCCTGCCACATTGCCTTCAGGACAATAAATGCACCGATAATCAGAGCCAGTATCATTATAGCAAAACTGGTGCTCTTTAGCACCTTAACAGTTCCTTCGGCGAGTGGCTGCATCAAGCCTAACTGTGACATATAAACAGGAATCATCAAACCACGACTAAAAAGAACTATAACCATGATAAGACCCATCACGAGCTTTATCATATACCCCTTGACATAGGTTGTACCAATAGCGCCAAGCTGAATACCAAAGAGAGAACCTGCAAGGATTATCATAGCAAGACGGATATCAACGAGACCATGCAGGGCATATTTAAAGGAACCACCCATACCCATTACAAATGCAATAACAAGCTCTGTTGCCGATGCCATCAGGCTTGGAGCGCCAAGAACATAAATCATTGAAGGAACACCAATAAATCCACCAACAGCAATTGTTGCGGCAAGCATACCAGTAGCAAAACCGAGCGGAATGGTAAAAAGCACAGAGACTTTTGCATTGAGGCTTTTGAAATATACCATTGTTCCGGGTATATTTATAGACTGAACCCAGCGAGCAAGCTTTGTGACCTTTTCTTCTTCATGTGTGTTTCCCGACCTGTAAGTCTTTAAAGCATCTCTTAGTACAAAACCTCCTACGATTGCAAGAATAACTACAAAGGCAGCACTGACATAAAGGTTAGAACCTGCATCACCAAATGCCTTCTTAATGCTTTCCTGTATATGCGCACCATAAAGAACACCGGCTTCTGCCGAAACACCGATTACCAGCCCCAGCTTTACATCCACCTGTCCGTATTTTGCGCGCTTGATTGCGCCGACAAGCGCCTTGGGAAACTTGTGGCACATATTGCTTGCAACTGCAACAAGACCCGGCACTCCTATACTCATCATGGCAGGTGTAAGGACGAATGCGCCTCCTGAGCCTATGAATCCGCTTACAAGTCCCCCTACAAATCCGACAAAAAAGAGATATGCAACCTTCATTACATCAAGGTCAACAAAATTAGTTAATGCTCCAACCATATCGTGCATCCTATTTCACCCCCTTTTTCTTTTTAGCCTCTACACCCAGCACTGTCCAGAAGATGCTTGTAAAACTTCCATGGAAAAAGGAAAAGATGAATGCTGTTATAATCGGTAGAAAGGCATATACCCCACCCTTTCCAAAATAGCTGTTAATAATATCTTGATTGAGAAGCAGTGATGCATAAAGCACTATTGTGATAACCCCCGTGATTGTCATCTTACCAATCGGTTTTTTCTTAATACCTGCCATAATTCTTGCCTCCTTAATTTTGTTATTTTTGAATCTTCAATCTTAAATTCTAAGTCTAATGACTTCCATCCATTACCACTACCAGCGGGCATTTCAGCCCTTCCCACATCTTTGAGAGTTCTCTGCTCTCCTTATTACAGTCAGTATTTAAGACATCTGAGGATTCTATAACCACAAACTGAATATCACTCCTTTTCTCTGTGTGATGGATAATTGCCTCTTTTATACATCCACCCCCCTGAATAATCTCATAGGTAATGCCTTCTCTCCTCAGTTCATCTTGAAATTCTCTTAACACCTGAAGTATCTCATCTCTTTTTGATACAAAAAGGATTTCAAGCCCTGCGTCTATCCGCTTACAGATGTTAAGTGCATATTTAAATGATTTTCTGTCAGATCCTCTTCCTGTTAATGTAAGCAATACCTTTTGCCTTCCTTTAAGCAGCTCCCTTGCGGTTTCAAATTCTCCTGCCTCTGCAAAGGTAACAGCAGACATTATGTCTTCAAATCTCTTTAGCCAATTTTTCATTGTTTCCCCTTTCTTTTCTATTTCCTTAGGTAATTAGATAGCACTGGTTTTAGGAGTAAAAACTATTCCCTTTAAATCCTTCTGATGACCGAGTTTAATCTCCTCAAGCCTTTGCTCTGCTTCTTTTAATATCTTTAATGCCTTTTCGTGCTCTCCAGCTTCTGCAAAAGTAATTGCCATTGATGTAAGGTCGTCAATTGTAAGAGCTACATCGCGCCTGAGTTCTTTTATCTTTTTAGATAGGGGGATTTCTTCTCTCATTATCTCCCTTGCGGTTTCAAACTCACCTGCCTCTGCAAAGGCAGTTGCTACCATGGAATCTTCCAATCCCTTTAAAAGCCCTTTAAGCATGTTGTCCTCCTCTCTAATATAAATAATATAATCAAATTCTGTGCCAGAGAGATGTGTCATATAACTCTCCGAATTTATTGGTTTTTTAATTTAATACCCCCATCAATCGGAATATTTAATTGTTGCATTTTGCAAAGGTTAAGGGTAAGTGTGATTTAGAATATAAAATTAAATTTGAGAGAAGCCTTCAGGTTTCTGGCTCTTTATTATGAAAGAATATTTTTAGCGCGATTGTTGCGTCCATATATCTCAACATTGCATTTTGCAATAATTTGCTTTAAAATTATTTTATGGGTAGATTTCAGTCAAGCATTCGTGGAAAGGTCAATTATGCATATTATATTGGCATCACGCTGATAGTTATTATTGCCCTTCTGAATTACCTTAATCTGGTAAGAATAAGTAAAAAGATTGAGTTTGGTTTTGTAATCTCTGAACTTTTTGATACAACCCTTGAGATGAGAAGGTTTGAGAAGAACTACTTTCTTTATGGGCTCAAAGAGGATTATTCTGAAAACTTACAATTTACAGAAAAGGCAGAGAACATTATAAAGAATAATAAGGAAGCTATAGAAAAACTTGCAATCAAGGCAGATGTCTATGCCTTAGATACTGATATCCGAGAATACAAATCCCTCATGCAGAAATATTTTGAGCAGGACAAAAAGCATGCTCCCATGGAACCCCGTACCTTAGAAGAAAGAATAAGGGAGATTGGCAAAAAAATTGTTACATCCACGGAGGCAATCTCCGTAGCAGAACGAAAATATATGCAGACATTGATAGAGCGTTCTCAGAGGATACTTATTTTTTCAGGTATCTTTCTTATTATTGCTGGTTTTTTCATCGCTGAATATTTAACGCGGATGGTTATAAGACCCCTTAAACTGTTAGAAGAGAGCATGCAAAAGATTGCCAATGGAGAATTTTCATTCATCCCTGTGTTATCTCGTGATAAGGAATTGCTATCTCTTAGTAAGGCAATCAATACCATGCTTGTTGAACTGGAGTTAAGACAGTCACATCTTGTTCAATCAGAGAAATTGGCATCTATCGGCACATTGCTTTTTGGAGTTACTCATGAGATAAATAACCCCCTTTCTAACATTTCTACTTCCTGCCAGATACTTAAGGAGGAAATTGAAGAGGCTGATATCAGGTATAAAAAAGAGCTTCTTTCTCAGATAGAGAGTGAAACAGACAGGGCAAAGGATATTGTGAGAACTGTTCTTGAGTTTTCAAGGGCAGGTAAAAAGGAAAATGTTAATCTGAAAAATGTGGTCAATGAGTCTCTCAGGCTGATCAAAGGGGAGATTCCATCAAAGATAGAAATCCGCATGGAGGTCCCCGATGATATTGTGCTCTTTGCAGATAAGCAGAAGCTTCAACAGGTTTTTCTAAACCTGATTAAAAACAGTATAGAGGCTATAACAGGAAAGGGGAGGTTTTCTATTTCAGCGAAGAGGGTTAAAGACATGATTGAGGTAGAAGTTAAAGACACGGGTATTGGTATGGAGCCAGAGATAGTTTCAAAGATATTTGAACCATTTTTTACAAAAAAAGAGACAAAGAAAGGCTATGGTTTGGGTCTTTTTGTTGTGCATAATATCATAGAGGAACACGGTGGTATTATTGATGTGGAAAGCCATGTGGGTCATGGGACAACTTTTTTGATTAGACTGCCTTTAAAGGAGCACAAAGATGAACAATAATATAAAACTTTTAATAGTAGAGGATGAAAAGGTCGCCCTGAAAAACCTTGAGCATGTTATGAAAAAGGAGGGGTATGAGGTGGTTGGCACCACAAGCGGCCCTAATGCGTTAAGGATACTTGAGGAACATGAGTTTGACGTGGTGCTTACAGATTTGAAGATGGAAAAGGTGGATGGGCTTGAGGTTCTTGAAAAGGCTAAGACACTTTATCCTGATACAGAGGTTATCATGATTACAGCCTATGCTACTGTCACCTCAGCAGTAGAGACAATGAGAAAAGGCGCCTACCATTACATAGCAAAACCCTTTAAGCTTGACGAGGAAAGGAAAGTAGTAAGGGAGGCAGTAGAGAAGGTAAGGCTTAAAAAAGAAAACGCCCAATTGAGAGAGCAGTTAGAGAAATATCAGGGCAGGGTAAAGATAATCACACAGGATTTTAATATGCAGAGGATTCTTGATACGGCAAGGCAGATTGCACCCACAGACTGCAACATCCTGATAAGCGGCGAAAGTGGTACAGGTAAAGAACTTTTAGCAAAATACATACACCTTAACAGCAAACGCTCGGAAGGAGCATTCTTTGCAATAAATTGTGGGGCATTTACAGAAGAACTTTTGAGTAATGAACTATTCGGGCATGAAAAGGGCGCATTCACTGGTGCAACCACTTTGAAAAAAGGCTTGATAGAAATGGCATCAGGCGGAACATTATTTTTAGATGAGATAACAGAAATGCCCCCATCCATGCAGGTAAAGCTTTTAAGGGTTATTCAGGAAAAAGAACTTTTACGGGTCGGGGGCACAGAGTCTGTGAAAGTAGATGTCAGGTTTATAGCAGCAACAAACAGGAATATTCAGGACGCAATAAAAGATGGGCATTTCAGGCAGGACCTTTATTTCAGGCTGAATGTCGTCTCTTTGAATATCCCGCCGCTGTCAAAGAGAAGGGATGACATACCTCTGCTGAGTTATTATTTTTTAAAAAAATATACCGCACTCATAAAAAAGGAGATTGCAGAAATATCTCAGGATGTTCTTGATATACTTATGAACTATGACTTCCCCGGCAATATCAGAGAGCTTGAGAATATTATTGAAAGAGGTGTTGCACTGACAAACGGGAATAGAATTGAATTAGCCCATTTACCCGAAGACCTGAAAGAACTAAGCATAAGGACATTCAGGAAAAAAGAAGGCAAAATACCCTCGCTTGAAGAGCAGGAAGAGAGTTATATAAAGTGGGTCTTAAAAGAGGTCGGAGGCAATAAGACCATCGCTGCCCAGATCCTTGGAATAGACAGGGTATCGCTCTGGAGAAAGCTCAAGAAATACGGGATGGATGTTGATTAATTTTAGACGTCTTTTACCTTAACCACCAGCACAGCACACTCTGCATGTCCGATAACCCTCTCTGTTACGCTTCCCATAAGGAGCCTTGCAAGCCCTGCCCTTCCGTGACTTCCCATAACGATAAGGTCTGCACCTAGGTCTGCACCTTTTTCCCTTGCGGTGTTTACTATGCTTTCATAAGGACTGCCGGAGAGAATGAGCCCCTCAGCTTTAACGCCTGATTCTTCTGCGGATTTTTTTATGTTTTTAACATTGTTTTCTGCTGTCTCAAATTCTTTTTGAGAGATGAGGTCTTTCTGCATTTGTGAAAATGTGATGTCAAGAGGAGCCGCAGATTCAGAGGACACAACAGAGACGATGATAAGTTTTGCCTCGCATCGTTTTGCTATGCTTACTGCCTCTGAGGCTGCTGCATCACTGAATCTTGAGCCGTCAGTTGCAATAAGGATGTTTTTACCCTCCAGCCTTGCAGCCCTTGGAACCACGAGGACATTACATGCAGAATGTCCGATAACCCTTGCAGTCTCACTCCCCATCATAAGCCTCTTCAGCCCTGTTCTGCCGCGCCTTCCCATCACTATCATATCAACGCGGTTTTTATCTGCCTCTTCAACGATGTATTTATACGGCTCTTCTCCCTGACGCACAATTATCTCGCATTCAACGCCTTCTTTTGAAGTCCGTGATTTTACTGTTTCAAGGTGCTGTCTTGTTTCTTTCTCTACCTTTTCAACAAGCTGGGGCGCAAGGGCATCATATTCAGGATTTGTCTCTACTACAGAGATAGCGAATAGTTTACTTGAGCACGTTTTCGCGAGATTTATAGCCTCTCTTATAGCTCCTTCGCTGAATTCAGAGCCGTCTGTTGATAAAAGCAATTTCTCAAGCCTTGTGCTTGGACATATCTGTGTTCCCTCGACTTCGCTCGGGACAGGTCTATTTTCTATCATCTCA
>JACROO010000070.1 GCA_016214355.1 Nitrospirota bacterium
AATTTATATTCTTAAAAATGATGTATTCATTTACAGAATCGATTTTAGCAATTTCGCGTATTAGGGCATAACTGTAACGTCCAACACCGATAAATCTTTCATCTATAAATCTTGCGTCAATTCCGATACGCATTAAGCACAGCCTTCAAAATTCACTACTCCAGGTATCCCAAACCACTGAGCTTTTCTTTGATCTTTTCTGAGTCTTTCTCAGAGTAAGATGTCCCATAATCTGTTTTAGAATTCTTATCAGTTTGAAATCTGAACGATTTAATAGGGGCTGAGTTGACGAACTCGGGATTAATTGACTCTGTGAGGACACGTCCATCCATATCATCAGGAATTGGAGTACCGAGAAGATAAAGAATTGTTGGAGCAATATCCACTATGTCTGCATTTTCTATATGCTTGCCTGATTCAATATCTTTTCCATTAATTATAAAGATTCCATATTGAGTATGTTCTGCGTTTGCTCGCCGCTTTTTTTCAATCTCACTTAGTTTGCCAAAATAATAATCAACTTCCATCTCTTCCCATCTCGTGGTAGTATATGCCTTGTTGAGGATAACCAATAGATCGGGAGCTTTATCAAGCATATCACCTTTATAGACTTCTTCGCGCCTGAGGACTTTATCTACTACTTTTATACCAGTTTCGGGGTCAACTAAGTCTGTAAGACTATTCACAAGTGATGTCTGGAGATTTTCATACTCTTCCCCCGGCGCAACAATTCCAAGGGGTTCCCGCCCCCTTAAGTTTATGCGGAGATTTGACCTTAGTTCATCAGCGTAGATTTTGGTTCGTTGCCAGTCAAGATTTGAGAATCTCAGTCTAGTTTCCAATTTTTCATGGAGTGAAGGAATAAGGCGAAGCAACCTCTCCTTTACAGCCCGGGGAAGTATTTTCTTTGCTTGGAAGTCGACCCATTCTATAACAACATCAAGAATATTTTGTCTCCTTTTAGATGATGGAGATCGACTGTCAGTTTGTCTGTTTTTAAAAGTCAAAAAACCATGGGATTCGAGCCATTTGTTAAGGCAGAAGGTCCTGTTTGTTAATCCCCCACCTCCATGGTCTGACATGATTATAACAATAGTGTCGTCATATAATTCTTGAAGAAACTCTTCAATAGCATTCTCACATGCTTGATAAGTCTTAAGAATGGCATCCCCATAATTTTGTGCCTCTGCACTATCATACATGGGATGTAATGGATCCATAAACTTCCAGAAGAAATGCTGAATACGGTCTGTTTCAGGAAACACGATTACGAATAGATCGTATTCATCATTTTTCATAAGATATTTCCCAATACGTGTCCTGAGTTCGATTGATTTTAGGGACTTTGAAAGAGCCTTACCATATCTCTTCTGCCTTACATATCCCCAGACGCCCGCTTCAATAATATATTCACCATACTTCCTTTTTATCTCTTCTATTGCGTTGGATGGATATGATATTCCGCTATTTATTCCTGGAGAGTCCATGCCGGAAATAAGAATACCGTTAACTGGTTTTGGAGGGTAAGTCATTGGGACATTGATGATACAGACGCGCTTATTATAAAGTCCTGCTATTTCCCAAAAGGGACTTCCGTTTATATCTGATGCATTGATTAAGCGATAATCATATGAATTGGGTTTCATCTCTGTAAAATCATAAATCCTGTGCTTCCCCGGGTTTTTCCCTGTCATAAAAGAAGCCCACGCCGGAGGACTCAGCGGCGGAATAGTCGAGTTCAATTTACCCCAGCTTCCGCTTTCCATGAGTCGTTTCAAAACAGGGAGTTTGCCCGCTTTTACCCATGGTATTATAAGGTCAAACGTCGCACCGTCAAGGCCGATAACAACAACCTTTTTATTCTTATTATTTTTCATTCTAAATATCCAAGGTCTCGGAGTCGTTTTTGAATCATTTTACTATCCTCGGCAGAGAAGGGTGTTTCGCCTGCTTCAGTTGTCGTATCTTTATCTATATATTTAACCGGATGTGACAGGCGGTATTCATCAGTAAATGCCTCTTCCAACACTGTGCCATCCATCTCCTTAGGGACAGAGAGACCCATAAGGTGCAACAGTGTAGGGGCAATATCTATTATTCCTGCATTTTTTAATAGAGTATTCTTTTTAATATCTGATCCTCGCATTAACAGTATTCCCTCTGGGAGGTGAGCTCCAGCCGTGTGGGTCATAAGCGCACGTGAAGAATCTTCTAAACTTATTCTTCTTCCGAGGAACTGATCAGTAGGGATCTTTGTCGGTGGAGGACTTGGCTGTGAACTGTGAGTCTCGTTATTCCAGAATATGAAAAGGTCTGGTGCCTCTTCTGTATAATGTCCCTCATATATGTCTTCTTTTTTCATAACCTTTGAGATTATCGCCTCGCCAGTCTCAGGATCTTTCAAAGCTGTTAATTTTTCACTAACTTCTTTACACAATGTTTCGTATTCTTCGCCCCGTTCGACAATGCCATTCTGTTCCCTCCCTTTTAAATTAATACGGAGAACGCCCATAAGTTCATCAGGATAAATCCGAGTTTTATCCCAATCTATAGATGAAAATGTTTCATGCAAACGGGCAGCTTTATGAATAGCAGGAAAGACTTTTTTTATTACATGCCGTGTTTTGTTAGATAGTTTTGATCTGACAAAATCCAGACCCTTTAATATTAATACTGATTTAATCAATCTGGATATCTTGTTTATTTGGGAAGCATCGTCCTTTTTTACAGTATAAAGATAACCATTTGAAATTAACCAGTTTTTAAGATAAAATGTCTTGTCGTTTCTTGGTCCCATGCCGTGGTCTGACATAACAATTAATGTAGATTCATCACCAACCATCTCAAGGACTTCACCAATGACAGAATCAAGGCGTTCATAAACTTTGGGTATCATATCTCCAAACTTTTTATTACCCTCAACAATAAAGTGTGGGTGGGCAGGGTCATAAAAATGCCAGCATCTATGTTGAATGCGGTCCGTTGCCATAAAAGCGACTGCAAAAACGTCAACAGGGTGTGCTTTAAAAAGATATTTTAAGGCTTTTCTGCGAGTCTCCAGAGCCTCAACTATTCCTGAAAAGAATTTAATTCTATCTTTGTCATTCTTTATGGCAAACATATCTGTTGTATCAGCTTCGATAATATATCTGCCGAGAGCTTTATTTAGCTCATCTTTAAGTGTTTTGGGGAAAGTATATTCACTCTTTTCACTGGGGGTGTCAAGACCGGAGATCATGTAGCCGTTAACCTCATCAGGCGGATATGTAATGGGAATATTTACTATACCTACTTTTAGTCCAGCTTCAGACATAAGCCCCCAAAAAGTCTTGCTTCTACGTGACTTAGAACTTACAAACTTGTCAGGGGAATATGATCGTTCTCTGAAGCTATATACTCCGTGTTTCCCGGGATTCTTTCCTGTTGCAAAAGATGTCCATGCAGCAGCACTGTGGGCGGGAATCGTAGACATGAGATTTCCGTGAGTCCCCTCTGCCATTAGACGCTTAAGGTTAGGAAGTTTTCCCTGCTTGATTAATGGTGAAATAACTCGATATGTCGCTCCATCAAATCCAAGCACAATTATCTTTGGTTTTTGTTTGCTCATAGTACTCCCTTCTTAAATAATCGATATTACTATGCAGATTTAAAGTTTTTTTAGTTTTAAAAAATGGTAGGCTTTATATGCCATTATATAAATCCCCTTAAATGCCTTACTGCCGAGTATATTGAGAGTGTTCTTATTACTTAAGATTCTCAAAATAGGCTTGGGGATATTATAATTAAAAAGTGCAAGGAGAAAGTTTACGTAATTTATTTCTTTATCTGTTTCCATTACTTTATCAATAATTTCTTTGTTTTCATCTTTAATTAAGTTGTCTTTTTTCGCCATCTCATAGAGTTTTGTTCCGGGAATAGGGGTGAAAGAATAAATTTGCAGTCTGTAAGGTCGCGGCAGTTCTAAAAGCAATCTGAATGTTTTAATTATGTCGTCTTTAGTTTCATAAGGATTGTCTGTAATGATATCGTATATACCTATTACTTTGGATTTATATTCATTGATTATCCAAGATGCTTCTTTGATTTTTTCAGTGGACATGAATCCCCGGTTATACAATTTTAATGTCTTGTCACTTCCAGACTCTATCCCCATCTTTACCAAACGCAGGCCTGCATCTACTAATAAACACATTTTTTCGCGTCCTATGGTATGGGGGCTAACAGTACAGGCAAAAGGCAGGTTAATCTTTTCTTTATACAGCTTGCTGAAATTACGCAGCTCGTCTATACCGGCAGTAAAAAAATTGTCGTCAACAAAGCTGATCATGGAGATATACTCCATTTTTTTTTGGGCTTCCAGTAATTCATTAATTATATGTTCAACGCTTCTCCTTCTGAGATAAGGCGTTGCGCCGTGCATCTTACGTAGAGCATTATTGCCGCAGTATGTGCAGTTATGAGGACAACCTCTTGTGGTCGAGGTTATATATTTGGCAAGGTCCCTGATTGCATGTTGCTTCTCCAGAGATTTGGGCTTAACCAGATTATAGATAACATCAACATATTTTGGACGGTTTGCACACTGGATCTTTCTGGTTTGAGTGAAATGTTCCTTTATAAGATCTTTGTCAGCTTTTTTGATCTTGCCGTTTTTTAAAATATAATGATCTTCCAAGTCGTAATCAGGAAAAGGAAGAGCGTCAAGGTTGTTGATTCTTCCTCCTATCTGATTTCGAATAACATTTTTTTTGTTGCGGAACCACAGGCTTTTGGTATCAAAATAGTCTTTCCCTTCCTCCATTTTTTGTATTAATTCCAAAACCGGCACCTCGCCTTCCCCAATACATACTATATCTGCATAATTCAAACAATCTTCAGGCATAATGGTAGGATGGACACCACCCCATATTATTGGAATATTCAATCTTGATTTGAGCCCCTGTGTTATAGAAACTGCCGGATTGAAGTGATTAGTCATTAGTGAAATGCCTACCAAGTCAGAATCCTTACAAATGTCAACAAGAGAATCCAGAATTTCACCGCTTTGGTAATTTATATTAGCGTGTTTTCCTCTTTCTCTGCACAGAAAGATTATCTTTGTCGCATGACCAAACTTTTTCAAATAAGCCGAGAGTATCCTAATCCCGAAAGCGACAATATCTTCATATGGTGAAATGAATGTCAGCCTCATTGTATTACTCCTTGTTTACATGAAGAAGTCATTGATAATTTTTCTCCCTGTTCATCAGGTTCAGTATCGCCAGCGCCATACCGCCGACAAACCAGATATTTTCATTGATGTACTCAAAATCTACAAGCCCATGAATGGCAAGCGCTGTCAAAGCAGCGACCGAACCTCTGAAATAATATTTGTACATGGATTTATTCAGCAAGGGAAATCCCTTATATAGTTTATCAAGAAGCAGGAGGATGAGCCATATCCAGATAAGTAAACCTATAAATCCAAGATCAAACAAAGGTGAAAAATATAAACTATGTGCATGGGGCCATGGAAGCACATATTGTTTGAATCCTCCAATACCCGTTCCAAATCCATAACTCCGTACAAGCTGGTTAAGCCCCTCACCCCATATAATAAGGCGGCGTGAAAAACTTGCTTCTTTTGTAGTTGTTTCAAAGGTGCTACTTAACCTCATCAACTCCAGGTCTAAGCGATCTAACTGAGATAAAACAAAAGCAACCACTACAAAAAGAAGAACGAAAAATGAAATTTTAATGAAATGGCGCTTCATATAATCTCCTATAGAAGGATTTAGTATAAAGAAGACAAAAAGCCCCCCTGTCAATGCTATCTCAGCACCTCGAGACCTTGTGAGAAATAACCCGTAACATATTGTGGAAAAAATTAAAAAGAGAACAATCCGTTTTATATAGCTTTTTGAACTGAAAAGAGCTCCAAGAGTAAAAAATATTCCCAAATTACTGAAAAAACCAACCTGGTTATGAGAGGCAAATCCGCCTGCACGGACTTCTGTACTGGATTTGAACCCTATCTCCATCCAATAAAAATTATCAAAAGAATAGTTCCATTTTATAGGGCTTGTTACCTCTAAGGAGACTATAGCACCTACACCCACAAATAATGCCGATATAATTATAATGCAAAATATTATTTGAAGAGACTTTTTCTCCCCGACTAAGTAAAGCGTAAAATAATAAAGAAATATACAGAAGAACAGCCTAATGACCTCAAATACAGCATGATAGTAATCCTGGTCCCAAAATAAGGATATTAAACAAAATAAAGCAAAAACAATTATAGGCAAAGTAATTGAAACCCCATCGTATTTTTTCTTGCTTTCTGTGATATTTTTTAAGCTCCATCCGATCGCTCCGATAAATAAGAAAATCTGAAAGAAATAAAAATATTCCAGTAACCCCCCGACGTTGAAGACAAAAGATATATCCTTAAATGGAAGCGCAAATAAGGCGAGAAAATATCCCAGCCGGGGATTAAGTATAATAGCAATAACGAGAAGAGGAATTATTAATTGCAGCGAGGCCCAGACAGGAGAGACACTGCTTAAATATACAAAATAGAACCCTGCAATACTGCATGCAGTAATTAATAAGATTCTCCTTGAATCTGTAAGTTCCTGAATAATATTATCCCGCAAAATACATTATTGGATATAGATTAATTGGTGTTACTGTGATATTCGTATGTATATTTCGCGATTTCCCCCAACATTTTCCTCCCAGACAACGTATATCTTGTCATTAGAGTCAATCGCGATAGACGGTATCCATGAATCGTATGCGGATTCTGAAATATTTTCAACTGGTGTCCATTGTCCGTTAACTTTAGACGTGTATAAAATCTGCATTATGTTTAATGATGAATCTTGCCATACTACGTGAATATTATCCAGAGAGTCAACGGCGATAGCGGGCCTCGCCGAATCAAGAG
>JACROO010000071.1 GCA_016214355.1 Nitrospirota bacterium
CATGAGCATGACAGTGCTTTTGCAGAAAGAAGTTGCACAGAGGATTACTGCATCCCCCGAAACGTCGGGGAAAGATTACGGCGTCCTTTCCATTACGGTTCAGCTGCATACAAAGCCGGAACTGAAGTTTCTGGTGCCGAAAGGTGCATTCTCTCCTCCACCGGAGGTGGATTCAGCAGTTGTGCATTTTGAGGTTTCTCCAAAACCCCTTTATACGATAAAAGACGAGACGTTTTTTCTGAAAGTCGTGAAGGCTGCATTCTCCCGCCGCAGAAAAACTATCCTTAACAGCCTCAGGTCATTAGCAGGAATTGAAGTCAACCTTCAACCTTCAACCTTCAACCTTTCACAGATTAAAGAGGCACTGTTTAAGACAGGCATTGATTCAAAATCACGTGCTGAAGTCTTAAGTATAAAAGATTTTATAAAGCTCGCTGATGCCTTAATCTTTTTTAGCCATACTAAGCCCGAGGATGACAAATAAAATCTTTCCGCTGATATTGCCGAGCTCGTTATTCATAAGATTTGTTATAAGGAAGCTAAGGAGAACCCCGCCAACGATAATAATAAAAAAATTGCGTCCTGCATCAGATTCTGTGCGTAAAACCCTCCTGACCAAATAAGATGCATATATCCCGATAAAGGCGATAAATGCAGCAAGCCCAAGCAAACCGCTCTGTATGGCAATTTCAAGGAACATATTATGCGGCGGGAAAAAAACATCCTTGTAGGTAACAATGAATTTATACACATCCGGCTGATTGACTCTCCAGTTCTCCAAGAATTTCTCCTGCTGAACTAATTTTGTGAATTTCTTCATCCCCCATCCATAGCCCAATAACGGCCTATCTTTTATAATATCTGCTGCCGCATGCCAGAGAGGCATCCTGTTTGAAAAGCCAATCTCACTTTTAAATTCTCTTGAAATATTGATAGTCTTCCCAAGCTTTTCCCGGTATTCACTTATTGCCGGATTATCTTTCTTGATATAGAAAAGCATCCCGAAAATAACAATGAAAAGAGAGATAAAGCCTGCCATCCACCGCCTGTACTTTTTATTTTTAATAAACAGAAGCCATAGCAGTAATACGGAAATAATTCCAGTAAATACCATGAAACTCCTGTATGCTGCTATGACTGCAAACTCTGTGAGGGCAAGTGTTATCAGGGAGTATTTAATTAAGCTGTTTTTAATAATAAGGAATGTGCCTAAAATAACCGGAAAGATCAGCGCCCCCCGCTGCCAGTAGCCTGTTGAAAGCCAGAAATATTGTTCCCTATTGGTCTTGTCCCAGTAATACCGGAATCCGTAACTGGTAGATTCTATGACTGTCAGTAATGTATAGATTGCAAAGGCAAGTATCAGTGCAAAAAGCGGTATTTTGATTTTCTCCAAACTCCTAAACTCTGTCGCAGCAACGAAAAACAGGATAAAGGGGGTTAAAAGCTCTCCCTTGAAACGGTTCAAATTATCAACCGGCTGCATTCCTGTAACAGAAGCAGTAAGGGCTATGAGCATAAATATGGAAAGGGAAACTGTTACAGGATTCAGAGGTATAAACGGTTCCTGCCCTTCAATTTGCGCAACAGCCCTCCGTCTGAATCTTATCATCACCCAGCAGAAGACCGCTATCCAGAAGACAATCTCCCTGACTGTAGTCACACGGGGTAATATGAGGAGAAAAAGATAGGCTGGGAAAAATATATGGAGTATTTTCTCCCAGAAAGAACTGCTGAAATTTATTTTTATTTTGTTCATAAAAAGTGAAATGTTTTTCTTGCTCTCTGCAAAGATTTATGCCGTCATTCCTGCGAAAGCAGGAATCCAGACGCTGTCCTTGCAAGAGCAGGAAACTACTACTATATATTACTGGATTCCCACTTTGTGGGAATGACATCAAGGTTCAAATAATTTTTTTGCCGCTTCAACTATTTCAGAGACATCCACCGACGTTATGCATATCCTGTCGCCTCTTTCGCAGGAATAGGGCGCATTAAAGGCATGCGAGCACGGAACGCATGGGAAGTCTTTCTGAATTATTATAGAGTTTTTGCCAAGTGGCCGCTGGTCACTCATATCCGACGGCCCTGCGATATCTATAAGAGGGACTAAAAGCGCATCCGCCATATAGGTTATTCCTGTATCCACGCCGATGAAAAGAAAAAGTTTTTCAATTAATGCCGGCAGCTCGCTTAGTGTGAACATTCCCGTAGAATCAATTATTGCATTTTTGTTTTTTGAAAGCGATAAGATTTTAACCGCTGTATCCTTTTCATTATCAGAACCGATGAGGATAACCCTTGCCTGCAATTCCTCAATCATGCGGTCAGCGAGGACTGCCAGTTTCTCTGCGCCGAGTTCTTTTAACTTATTACCACTGCCTACTGCAATGCCGATGAGAGGGATATCTTTGCCTGAAAACTCCGATAGAAACTTTTCTGCCTTTTTATCCGCATCAGGAGATTTATAAACTTCCTTGGTGCGATTGTTACTTTCTATCCCGATTTTTTTTAGCATTTGCATATAAGTCTCCATGACCAATTTCCCCCTAATGTACCGCTCAAGAAAGGTATAGAATATGGAAGCCATTTTGAAAGTAATACCTGAGAAATCAGGCATTATAGAGAGCCTTACCGGCACCAATCCCCAGAGCGTAGCGATTGCAAACGGCACATTTGGGTTAAGGCAGATTGCGATATCGTAATTTTCCTTACGTATTAAATTAGACAACTTTATTTTGCCCGAAAATCCTTTATACTCATGGTTGTTAATTGTAATGACTTCATTGACATAAGGATTGTGCTCTAAAAGTTCCTTTGCCGCAGGATTTGCCATTACAGCTAAATGAATATCAGGATATTTTTTCTTTATCTCCCTGAACACCGGGGTTAAACAGATTAAATCGCCGATTTTTGCAGTCTGGATGACAAGGATTTTTTTTAATTTTTGCTCCGAAGATGTCATTCCGAGCGTAAGCGAGGAATCCCGTCTTTTAAGATTGCTTCTGCCAAAGTGTCGGCATCGCAACAACGTTACAAGATAAAGAACAGGATAAAAAATATATGTAAGTAGGACATAAATCATCCTGCTGCCTCTCCTATAATACTGCTGACACGGCTTACATACTTTTTAATTGAGAAATTCTCTATGGCCCTTTTTCTGCCAGCCTCACCCATTGCGATTCTTAATGACTGGGATAATAAGAGTTCTGATATACATGCTGAAAGCCCTTTTACATCCCCTGCATTAAACAGAAATCCCGTTTTGTTATCTATGACGAGTTCAGATGGCCCTGCAATATTTGCTGCAATAACCGGTTTTCCCATAAGCATTGCCTCAAGGATTACCCTCGGGAATCCTTCCCTTTCTGAAGGCAGAACGAATATGTCCATTGCATTTATATAAGAGATTGCATCGGATTTAAAACCAGCGAGTAGGACTCTGTCGTTGAGTTTGTTTCTGTTTATTTCTTTCTGCAGAGATTCCCTTTCTGGACCTTCACCAACAATAATACACTTTATCTTATTTGAATTGAGACCCTGAACTTGTTTCAGGGTCTCAAAGGAAAGATGCCGAAACAAGTTCGGCATGACGGTGTCTGACTTCTGTGCTCTGTGCTCTGTGAACTGTGAACTAAGATATGATATTGCCTTTATCAAATCATCAAACCTCTTCCTCCTGACAAGCGAGCCTACAGAACCTATTACGAATTCCTCTTCTTTTATCCCCAATTCCCGCCTTATTTCATGCGGAGGGATTGCCGGAGTTGTCCCGGCATCTATCCCGTTATAAACAGTGATACATTTTGAAGATTCAATCCCTTGCCTTACAAAACTCCCCCTGACGCCTTCCGAGACGCATATCATTTTTGTAAGCCATTTATTCACAGCAGATACTTCAAAGGAATTCAGGTCTGTCTCAATCCTGCTGTGAAGAAGCGATTTAATACCGGCGGTCTTAGCCGCAATAATACCCTCAAGGTTGCTGGACGGCTGGTTGTTCATGTAAAGAAGGTCTATTTTCAAATCCTTAAGGAGCTTTGTAATACCGACAGCGTCTTTTTTTATTCTGAACAAATAATCTATCCAGAAGATAAATAGTTTTCTCACTTTCCGGTTAAAAAATAATATAGTCCTGCCGACTTCCTTCAACACCTTTGTGTATATCGGCTGTCTTGCGTGTTCAAATAAAAGAAAATCTATGCCTAATCTTTCAATTTCAGCTTTAATATCTGTCTCAGGCGGTTTGCTGTAGTTGTGGTAGAACAGGGCTGTAAATTTACAGTCCTTTGTGTTTATCCTTCGCAGGAGTTCAAGCAGGCTGTTAGTCCCTCCGCCCCATTCTTTGCCTGTGTCAAGGATAAGAATGTTTTTCATGAACAAATTTTTTTACCACACTGAAGATTTATTGTCTTGTTCTGCGTTTTGCGAATGCAAGAGAGAAAGTTACGGAAACTCCTCTTTTATCAAGTTCTGCCTGGAAGTCCCAATAATCAAGGCCGCTAAGCTCCGCTGCCTTTCTAAAAGAAACTCCTTCCTGCAATCTTCTTATGGCAAGCATAACTTTCTCTTCTAATAAAGAACGTTTTATGAGCTGCCTTATTGCTGTTGATCTGTCTTCTTCCAGATCTTTTGCAAAATTGTCTATTGATTTGAGTAGTTCCCTGTCAATCATAATATTTGCTCTAACTAATTCTTTTTCTTTAGTCTTTGGCATATTTTTTACCCTCCATAATATAAAAATCCGCAATTACTGACGTAATCCTGTTTTCAACTGCAAGGCTTCTTAAAAAATTTTCATAATCTTTTAGGGTCGCAACTTTAGTCTTTAACCCTTCAAGCAAAAGATCGGGAGACGCTTTGACGTGAAAATTCATAGACATTGCAATCCGTCCCAGCCCATCATCATTAGTAATTACTTCTCCTGCCTTTTCTTGCAAGGCAAGGGCAAGCACTGCCTCATCGCCATGAGCAAGTGTCTTAGTTATTTTACTTCTCAATAGCTTTAAATATTCATCTTTGACAACATGAACCTTCATGTCAATATTTTTAATGAAGTTTTTAATTGCTATGGCATTGGCTAATGCTTTTGCTTCGCCTTTAATAACAGCTTCATAATAAACTATCTCGGGAATTAAGATGTTTTTATTTAATTTTTCCAAGAGTTCAAGAAAATTAATCTTAGCAAAAGATATTAAAGTAGAAGTATCAACAATTGCTTTCATAATATTATTTTATAATATTTAGTGTGTAAGAATCAACTCTTCAAAACCTTCTTAAAAACCTCAAGTATCTTCAGGCTGTTTTTCCTATTGTCAAATATCTCCTCAGCCCTTTGTCTTGACCTGGCTGACATTGTCCCCCGCAGCTTATCATCTGTGAGCATCTCATGCAGATGCCGTGCAAGCTCCTTGTAATTGCCCTGTGGATAAATTTTTCCGGTATCCCCCAGAAGTTCGGGCATGCCCCCGCTGTTTGTAACAACGACCGGAAGCCCTGATGCCATTGCCTCAACAACTGCAAACGGGAACTGGTCTTCCCATGTTATTGTAGTCATGCTCGGCATCACAAAGACATCAGCCAGCCTGTAGTATTTGCTTAATTCCGTATTTTCTATGAAATTCAGAAATAAAACTTTGTCAGAGAGGTTAAGAAGTGCTGCGGTCTTTTGAAGGTTTGATTTTTGTGCACCCTGGCCTGCAAGGATGAGTTTTACTGACAGTCCTTTCTTTATCAGGACACTTAAGGCATAAAGCAGGGTAAAGGGATTTTTCCACGATGTGAGCTTGCCCACAAACATTATTACTTTGTCTGTTTTTGAGATTTTCAGTTTAGTTAGAAGATTATGGTCCTTCTCCCCCAGCGAGAAAAAAGCGAGGTCAACAGAATTATAAACAACCTCTATCTTTGAAGGCGTAATCCCTTCATATTCTAAATTATTTTTTGCAGTTTCTGATATACAGATAAAATGGTCTACTTTGTCAAAAGATTTTCTTCTTGCAAGCTCGCTTCTTTTATCAAAAATGTGCGTAAACGGCAGTGTAAAAGGATAGCGGTAAATCAGCTTATAGCCAAATTTGTCTTTTAAAAATGAGAGCGTATAAAGAGAACGGTCTGATTTCGTAAGTATCAGGTCATATTTATGAGAGTTAAAGTGCTCCTCAAGAGAGAATGGATAAAAATCCACATGTGTAAGCATCTCATTATCGTAAAGCCAGCGTTTACAAAAACGGGACAGGTATTTTATTGAAAGCCATGTCTCATGCTTATGCGTGAGAATATGTTTAGGGAGGTTAAAGGCTGAGGGGTCATGTTTATTGTTTTCAGGGATGAAAAGGACCATATCGGCCATCCCTTTTAATGGCTCAAATGACTGGACAAGCCATTTCCCCATTCCTTTATCAGCAAATATACCTATGCGCATTTTATTTTTCATTCAACCACAGAGTCCACAGAGGTTAAAATATAAATGATAATTTTGTCCAGCCGCTAATGTTTTTTCTCAAGCACATAATTATAGACCGTTGCAGTTCGTTCAATCATCTTCTGAAAGGTATAATCCTTGAGTATCTTATCTCTTCCCCGCACAGCCATTTCCCTTGCTTCCTCTCTATCCTTTGCCATCCTGACAATAGCATTTGTAATTGCCGCAGAGTCCTTCGGAGGTATAAGCAATCCTGTTATACCGTCTTCAATGATTTCCGGAAGTCCTCCTGCATTTGCTGCAATTACGGGCTTGCCCATTGCAAGTGCCTGCGGAATGACCTGCGATGTTGCCTCTGAGGCAACTGAAGGGAGGATGAATATATCCAGAGCTGCGGTTATTTCAGGCACGTCATTCCTGAAGCCGGTCATAATAACATGCCGCTTTATCCCGAGGTCATGGATCTGCTGGTGCAGGTTATTCCACTGGGGACCGTCTCCCACAATAAGAAATTTTGCAGAAGGAAAAACCGATATTACCTTAGGCACTGCATCAAGCAGGTAGCGGTGCCCCTTCCAGTGCCTTAATATTGCAACTGAGCCGACCACGGGGTAAGAATCATTTAGTCCGAATTCGGCACGGATTTTGTCTCCTTTGGTGTTTATGCCAAACTTTTCTGTGTCTACACCTGCCGGTATGCTGACAATTTTTTCAGGGACAAGTTTGTTCCTCGTTACAAGGGCATCTTTTATGTAAGTTCCGCTTGTAATAATAATATCGCAAAGATGCCTGTAAACAAATGTAGCCAGATAACTTTGTTTTACAGGTGTAGTGAGGTGGCGGCTCCGCACAACAGGAGTTCTTGATATACGTCCTGCAATACCGGCAAGCCAGCTATCCTTAGAACTATGGGTGTGGATAATGTCAACTTTCTCTGCCTTTATAATTTTAAGCAATCTGTTTAATACTAACGGTGCGGTCGGATATTCCATGCGGATAATGTATACAGACAAGCCGGCCATCCTTGCATTTTCAGCAATTTTACTTCCCTCCTGGCAGGCAATTAATACCCTGTACCCAAATTCAGTAAACCTAACGGATTCCTGAAAAATCCTTATCTCCTGCCCGCCCCATCCTTTAGAGGCTTCAGTGTGAAGTATTGTAAGTTTTTTATTAGTCATTTTAACAATTTATTCTCCCTGATTACTTCCAGAACATCATCTGCCGAGATAGAGTCCACATGCTCGCCTTTTTTAACCACAAACTGCTTATCTCCAAAAGGATGCCATTTCTTTGGTCTGAGTCTGCCCCAGAGCGATATAGTAGGTGTATTTACAGCCGCACCTACATGCATAGCGCCTCCTTCTCCGCATATCAAAATTTTTGCTTTTGCTACAAGGGCGGCAAAGTCCATAACCTCAGGTGTCTCAAAATAAAATGCCCTGCCTGCAATTTCTCCGGAAAGGTTTATAGCATTATCTTTATCAGAAGTGGTTGAGGTAATTATAGTCATTGCTTTGTATCTTTGATTCAGCAAGTCTCCCAACTCTTTAAACTTATGAAGCGGCCAGGTGTTTTCAGGTTTATTGCTGCTGATGTTGAACACAACTATATTATTTATTTCTGAAAATCCCCCCCTCCCCCCTTTAAAAATCCCCCTCTGTCCCCCTTTGTCAAAGGGGGATGTAGGGGGATTATCCATAGGTGAAGGGGGATTTTTTTCAATGTCATTTGTGTTGCTGTGAAACATGAGCGTTTCCTCAAAAAATTTTCTGACTTTAGCCTTTGAATCAGGTGCGGCCTCAATGCTAATGTCTTTTACCGTCTTTTCTATCCCCAGAGCATTTATAAATGTAAGCAGTGCGTCAACATGCGGTATTGACTTCCATTTCTTCCATCCTTTTACTGGCAGATTGTAGCATAACTGAAGCGGATGCCATTTCTCAGGGACACCCCCTGCACGTATCCTTGCCCTGCTTATAAGCGTTATTAATGCCGACGTTGATGAAACGCCTACCTTAAGGGCTATCGCAAGGTCAAAAGTCCTTTTGTTTTCCTTAAAGAGCCTCCAGTAATTCATGTATTTGTTTTTATAAATGCCCTGCCCTTTTTTATATATGAGCACGTCATCAATAAAAGATGCTCCTTTGAGTATTCCGGCATTTGTGATGTCAGCAAGCACGGTAATATGCGCCTTTGGAAATTCTTTCCGGATAGATTTAAAAACAGGAATGGCACATATCATATCTCCGATATTGTTACGTCTTATCAGAAGTATATTTTTAATGTCATTTTTTAGGGCTGTTAAGTTCATCATCTTTTTAGATTTAGAATCTTAGGAACAACCTCCGTAACCTCCTCCGGCTTGATAGCTTCCATGCACTCTCTTAGCAATATGCCTTCGCACATCCCCTTTTTGCATGGTTTGCAGGGCATATCTTTTGAGATAACTACATGCCGCTTACCATATGGTCCCCAGAGATTTTCCCATGTGGGTCCGAATAGTGCAATCACTGGCGTGCCTGCGGCGGCGGCTATATGCATTGGGGCAGAATCAATGCCGATGAATAAGTCGGACAATTCGGAGATTGCGGCGAGTTCTTTGATAGTGGTCTTCCCGGTTAAATCTGATAATCCTGAGAGGGCTAAAGGGGACTGTCCCGGATTTACGGGCACAGCCGTAGAATCGGGACTGTCCCCGGATGCGGGTGAAGTCCGAAGGTTAGAGACTAAAGACAAAATCTTCTTTGCCTTATCCACTTCCCTCTTATCAGGAGCGGATGTAACAATTACATTTATCCCCTGTTCAATCAGCCAGCTTATAACCTCAGCCATGTATTCATCCTTCCAGCATTTCCATAGCCAGCGTGATGTAGGATGCACATGAACGATTCTGTCGTGTTCCTTTATGCCATTTTTTTCCATGGTATTTCTAACAGCCAGCCTGATTTCTTCTGGAATAAAAAAATCCACCGCCGTATTATCTGTGTTTATCCCGAAATACCTTACAACATCAAGATTCTGCAATGCCATGTGTTTTTGTTTATCAATGGTTGCAAGATGTGTATAGAGGTATTTTTTACCGAAGAACCCTTTTTTGCCGGGGTCACGCGCTAACCGGTATCTTGCCCCTGAAAAAAAAGATATAATCGCCGAGCGGTCTCCGCTTGTAAGGTCAATGGTCATGTCAAAGCCCTTTGCCTTTATATCCTTAAGAAATTTAATCTCCTTTAGAAAACGGTTTATTCCGGAAGCATTTTTTATTGAACGGTCAAAGACTATCATTTCGTCAATAAGGGGATTATCTTCAAGGACCGCTTCTGTGCCGGAGTTTACAAGCATAGATATGCGGGCATCCGGGAAGGTTTCTCTTAAAGCCCTTAGTGTCGGCACTGTAATCAGGACATCGCCTATGTGCCTGAACTTTATTGCAAGGATTTTTTTTATGTCTTTAAACAACACAGCGTTAGCTGCCAAACCGTCCTCTGTAATCTGAAATGGTGTTTATAATCCCGGCAAGTGCCTTTTCAATAGAAAAGCCCTCTGCCTTAGAACTCGCCCTCTTACCCATATCCTCTGCCTTCAGCAAAGCAGTTGAGATTTTCCCTGCAAATGCATTCGCATCTAAAGGATTGTTTATCACAAAGCCGTCTACACCGTCGTCTATGATTTCAGACGCTCCGTTAGAAGATGTAGTTACAACAGGAATCCCTGCCGCCATTGCCTCAAGCGTGGCATTACTGAAAGGGTCATAGACTGTCGGCAGGACAAAGAGGTCAGCAGTCGCATAGAGCTTTTCAATCTCTGTGCATGGTCCGCGAAAGACTACATTTTTATCTATCCTGAGCTTCTCAGCCATTTTAAGATATTGCGGCATTGCTTTTTTCCCTGCGACTATTAATTTTTTGTCCCCAATATCCAGGAGGGAGAATGCATTTAAGAGCGTTGCCAGCCCCTTTCTTTTGAAATCGGCCCCGACAAATAAGATTACCTTATCACCTTTTATCCCAAGTGAGCTTTTGGCCCGTGCCTTTTCCTCTGCACTCAGCGGATAAAATCTCTCAAGGTCAACGCCGTTATAAACCACATGTATTTTTTCTTCAGGAAGGCTGTAATGTCTTATAATGTCTTTTTTTACCATCATTGAATTTGCAAGAATTAGTTTAGAGTTCAACAGGCATCGTCTTTCAAGATAAAGCATTGTTAAATGGTGCGGGTTTAACGAAAAACTCATATTTTTATAAAATGGTTCAACTGCCCTGCGTCTCTTAAGCCATTCACTGTGGCATCCATCGCCTGCCCTGTAAATATCCTGATAAAATGTCCGTTCAAAACTGAATATGCAGTCAAAAGTCTCTTTTCTGAGCGTGCCCCTGCTGTTTAATGCAAAAAGAATATTTGAAAGGGAAGACGGTTTTTTTACTGTCCTTATTTCATGAACAGGTAAATTACTATCAGGCCATTTATTTGCGCTGAAGATATGTATCTCATTCCCCTGAGCCTGAAGCCCCTTACAGACAAGCCTTAAATAATTTTCAGCTCCGCCGTATGGAGTGTAATTTTTACGTATAAAGGCGATTTTCAATATACTCTCCTTTGATTACACAGATTTTGAAGAATGATTACACAGACAAAACCATCATCTATGTAATCTGTCTTTGTAGTCTGCGTAATCAGGCATCAAGCTTGTCTTTTACTTATTTTTTGCTGTATTATAGCAGATGAAAGGCAAGGATGTTCTTGTAGTTTTTGTAATCCTTAAAATTTTAAAGCCGACACATCTGAAAAAAAATCATGTTTAAAGAGCTGTTAAAGAGAAAAAACACCATTGCAGTCGTTGGCCTTGGCTATGTGGGGCTGCCGCTTGCAGTGGAATTATCACGGATTTTTAATATTACCGGATTTGATACTAAAAGAAATCGCGTTGAGGAGCTTTCCGCGGGGATTGATATAAACGGGGAGTTTTCAAAGAAAGAATTATCCCGAAGCATCGGGACAAAAATAGAATTTACAGATGATCCTGCAAGGTTAAAAGCAGCATCGGTAATAATTGTGGCTGTTCCAACACCCATAGACGGACACAAAATTCCTGACCTCACTCCGCTAAAATCAGCCTCAGAGATCGTCGGAAGGAATCTCAGAAAGGGCGCTGTGATTGTATATGAGTCCACTGTGTATCCCGGTGTCACCGAGGAGACCTGCGCGCCTATCATTGAAAAATTCTCAGGCATGAGATGCGGCAGAGATTTTCAGGTGGGTTATTCTCCTGAGAGAATAAATCCCGGGGATAAAATCCACAGCCTCACTAATATTGTGAAGGTAGTGGCAGGGCAGGATAAAGAGACCACCGAACTGCTCTCACAGATTTACGGCTCTGTGGTAAAAGCCGGTATTCATAAAGCCCCTGATATAAAGACAGCAGAGGCGGCAAAAGTAATTGAGAACATCCAGAGGGACCTTAACATTGCGCTTGTAAATGAACTTGCTATCATCTTTAACAGGATGGGGCTTGACACCAGGGATGTCTTAGCCGCTGCTTCTACAAAGTGGAACTTTCTGCCTTTTCAGCCGGGTCTTGTCGGAGGACACTGCATTGGCGTTGACCCTTATTATCTGACATTCAGGGCGCAGGCTATCGGCTATCACCCTGAGGTAATACTTTCAGGCAGGAGGATTAATGACAATATGGGCAGATACATTGCAGAGAATGCAGTTAAGCAGCTAATAAATTCTGACCGCTCTGTTAAAGGAAGCAAAATCCTTATATTAGGGCTTACATTTAAAGAAGATATCAGAGATATAAGAAACACCAGGGTGATTGATATTTATAATGAATTAAATAATTACGGCATACGTGTATCTGTGCATGACCCGCATGCAATTCCTGAAGAGGTCTTTAAAACCTACGGCCTTGCATTAATTGAAAAACCTGAAAGTAACCGCCCCTTTGACGGAATAATCATGGCTGTGAAACACAAAGAATATTGTAATTACACGCTTAAATATTTAAGGAAACTCTGCAACAGCAGACCTGTGCTTATTGATATAAAATCAGTTTTTGCCAAAGAAGAGGCAATAAAAGCCGGATTTAATTATTGGAGGCTTTAATATTTTTCTTTGTCGGTGTCTAAAGATATGCTGAATCCCGAAGTGTCGGGACAGCATGACAATTAAATTAAAAAGGGTGAGTAAATGAAAAACGTAATTGTTACTGGATGTGCAGGATTTATCGGGTGGAAGGTCTCTCAACTTCTTCTTAAGAAGAAGGTTAAGGTCATCGGTATTGATAATATTAATGACTATTATGACCCCGCACTGAAAGAGTGGAGGCTCAGCACTTTACTAAAAGACAAACACTTCAGTTTTCATAAGCTGGATATCGCTGATTATGCCGGCTTAAAAAAGATTTTTCTGGATAATCCGGTTGACGTCATTATCAATCTTGCTGCAAGGGCAGGCGTGAGGGCATCTGTTGAAGACCCGTGGGTATATCTTGATACAAATGTAAAAGGCACGCTGAACCTCCTTGAGTGCGCAAAAGAATTCAAGGTCAAAAAATTTGTCCTGGCTTCCACATCAAGCCTTTACGGCTTAAAGAAAATACCGTTTAAAGAAGATGACAGGACTGATTTGCCGCTTGCGCCTTATTCCGCTACCAAAAAAGGTGCGGAAGTCCTATGCTATTCCTATCATTATCTGTTTAACCTTGACATCAACATCGTACGATACTTTACAGTGTACGGGCCTGCAGGCAGGCCTGATATGAGCATATTTAAGTTCATTAAAAATATAGATGCCGGAGAGCCTATTCCTGTCTTTGGTGATGGTAACCAGACAAGGGATTTTACTTATATTGATGACATAGCCGAGGGCACAATTCTTGCAGCTAATCCAACAGGCTACGAGATATTTAATCTCGGCAGCGACCACCCCGTAAGGCTGCGGGATGTTATTATGCTTATTGAAGAGAACCTCCACAAAAAGGCAACTATTGAAACGATTCCACGGCATGCAGCCGATGTGCCTGCGACATGGGCCTTTATTGAAAAGGCAAAAGGGCTTCTCGGCTGGAAGCCGAAGGTATCTATAGAAACAGGCATAGAGAATACTGTCAAATGGTATCTGGAAAATAAGGAATTTTTAAAAAAACTAAAAGCGGCTCAATGAATACTTAAATACATCCTGCCTTTTTACTCCGCTTTTCTGCTAAAATATTCTTATGATTATCTCTGTAACAGGGGCGCACGGCGGTGTAGGCAAAACCACCCTCTGCTGCCTTCTGCTAAGGGAATTTAAAGGACTTGGGGCAATCAAATTTACAAAGACGCGGCTCTACACATCAATTATTGATGATATTAAGATATTAAAACACCCAGGTAAGGATACGGCACTTTTGTTAGAGGCAGGCGCTGAGAAGGTTATATGGATACAGAGCCCGGAGGATACACTGGGGAGTGCCCTTCAAATAGCATTAGGTAAAATGTCCGGCATTAAATGTATGATTGTTGAAGGCAACAGTCCTGTGGATTTTTTAGCCCCCAATCTATTAATATTTATCGTAGATGCAGACGGGGAAATAAAACCTTCTGCCATAAAGGTCAGTAAAAAGGCGGACATTATTGTTATAAACTCTAAAGAAAAAGTGACATCCCCAGTAACAGCAGACAATGCAGTTATCTTCTGGATTGACCTCCAGAATAAAAGAGGTGAATTAAAATGGGCGCTACCTACAAAGAGGCTGGAAAAGCTGCCGATAAGTTGAAGATAAAAGTCAGAAACTGTGACCTCGGGTGTTTCTAAGAACTGAAAACTACAAGCTGAGAAATGAGAACTTAAAAGTAAAGGGGAGATTATTTTACAGATAGAAGTTAACATCCTGTTTTTTGAATTAGCCCTTACGTTTTATTTTATAGCCACAGTCATCGGTGTCATAGAACTCTTTAAAGGCACAAAGACTACCACCAGAGCCATCCATATTCTCGCAGTCATCGGTTTCCTGTTTCATACCGCAAATATTGTGACACGATATATTCAAGGCGGGCACATGCCTGTTACTAATATTCATGAGGCGGCTTCATTTTTCCCATGGTGCATATTGATACTTTTCTTCCTGCTTGAATACAGATATAAAATAGGTCTCCTCGGGTCTTTTATAATGCCTGTAGTATTTGTCCTCATGCTTTCCTCCTCCGTATTCCCGCGGGAGATAAAAGAGATAAATCCTCTTCTTAAAAGCTACTGGCTCATTATCCACACCATCCTTGCTTTTTTAGGCGATGCCTCATTTGCCATGGCGTTTGGCATTGGCATCATGTATCTCCTGCAGGAAAGATACCTGAAGTCAAAACATCTGAGCGGGCTTTTTTTAAGACTGCCGAACCTGCAGGTTCTTGATGAACTCAACTACCGGCTTATAAGCCTCGGGTTCCCCCTTCTGACGCTTGCCATTATAACAGGTGCCATCTGGGCAAGTACTGCGCTGGGTAAATACTGGCGGTGGGACCCTAAAGAAGTCTGGTCGCTCGTTACATGGCTTATCTACGCACTCGTCCTTCATCTCAGGCTTACGCTCGGATGGAGAGGAAGAAAGGCTGCTGTTCTTTCAATCATAGGGTTCATATTAGTGATTTTTACCTTCTTCGGCGTTAATCTCATCCTTAAAGGATTTCACGCATTTGTATGAACAAAAACTTAATTAACCACAGAGAACACAGAGTTTTAGAGAAATGAACACACAAAACAGCTTATTAATTTTAATACTTTTTCTCAGTGTTCTCATTGTCTTTTCTCTGCGACCTCTGTGGTTTTTTATAATTTCCTATATATGAACATATTAGTAGTTGGCCTTAACCACAAGACAGCAGATATAGAAGTAAGAGAGAAAATAGCCTTTGACGGTCATAAACTTAGTGATGCCTTCAGCATAATGAGCACGCTCTCTGAAATAAAGGAAAATATAATCCTCTCAACGTGCAACAGGGTTGAGGTTTATGCAAATGTAAAGGATGCAGATTCAGGGGCAGAGTGTATTAAGAAATTTCTTTCGGACTTCCATAACATTCCGCGTGAAACCCTTGATAAGTCCCTTTATGCTTATGATGGCAGGAATGCCATAAGGCACATTTACAGGGTCGCCTCCAGCCTTGATTCAATGGTGGTCGGAGAGCCGCAGATATTAGGGCAGTTAAAGGACGCATTTGAATTCGCCCTTAAGAGAAAATCCACTGGCGTATTCCTCAACCGGCTGATGAAAAAAACCCTTTCTGTCGCAAAGAGGATCAGGACCGAGACAAAGATTGCAGAGAGTGCCGTAAGCATAAGCTTTGCGGCGGTTGAGCTTGCGAAAAAGATTTTTGAAGACCTCCATACAAAGTCGTTTATGCTCATGGGCGCGGGCGAGATGGCAGAGCTTGCGGCAGGGCATCTGATAAATAACGGCGTAAAAGACGTCCTTGTGACCAACAGGACTTACGAAAGGGCGGAAGAGATTGCAAAGGAGTTTAACGGGAAGGCTGTTAAGTTTGATGAATTCCTTCAGGAACTTGTGCATACGGACATTGTAATATGTTCAACCGGCGCTCCGCATTACATTCTCCTTAAGGAGCAAATGCATAAAATCATGAAGCAGAGGAAAAACAGGCCTGTGTTCATAATTGATATATCCGTGCCGAGAAATATAGACCCTGAAATCAACAACCTTGACAACGTCTATCTTTACAATGTTGACGACCTTAAGGGGATTGTTAACACAAACATTCAGGAAAGAAGCAGGGAGGCTGAAAAAGCAGAGAAGATCGTGGATGAAGAAATAGAGGCATTCCTTAAATGGCAGAAATCCCTTTCAGCCGTGCCGACTATTGTCGCACTTAGGGACAAGGCAGAGGCTATAAGAAAAGATGAGCTTGAAAAGACGCTTCATAAACTCAGCGGTCTTGGAGAAAAAGATGTTAATGCCATAGAGGCTTTGACAAATTCTATCGTAAATAAACTGGTTCATTTCCCCACTACAGCACTTAAATCCGAGGCAGAGGATAAAGATGCGATGATTGATATTGTCAACAGGATTTTTGGTTTAAGCATGGAGGCAGGCGGACAATCCGATAAAAGCGAGGATGCTATCAAAGAAAAGGACAACGAATTAGAATAATTTCAGCCTTTATAAGAACGATAAAGATATTTAGGAGATATAAACATTTATGAAGAAAATCATCATCGCCACGCGCGGCAGCAAGCTGGCGCTGTGGCAGGCAAACTGGGTCAAGACGCAGCTTGAGGAAAGAAATTCCGGCATAAAAATTGAGCTTATGAAGATTAAGACCACAGGGGATAAGATTCTTGATGTCCCGCTTGCAAAAGTGGGCGGCAAGGGGCTTTTTGTCAAGGAGATTGAGGAGGCGCTTTTAAGGGAGGATGCTGATTTTGCAGTGCACAGCATGAAAGATGTCCTAACAGACCTGCCTAAAGGGCTTCACCTTACTGCGATATGCAAAAGGGAAGACCCGAGGGATGCGTTTATTACAAGAATCTCAAATCTCAAATCTCAAACCTCAAATCTCAAAAATCTTCCCAAGGGTGCAACGGTCGGTACGAGCAGTCTGAGAAGGCTGTGCCAGCTTTTAAACATCCGTCCTGACCTTGAGATTGCACAGCTTCGCGGAAATCTTGATACAAGGATAAGAAAACTTGATGCAGGGCAGTTTGACGCGATTATTGTTGCAACGGCAGGCGTAAAAAGGCTTGGCATGGCTGAAAGGATTACAGAAATCCTTGAGCCTGAAATAAGCCTTCCGGCAATCGGGCAGGGTGCGGTCGGGATTGAATGCAGGGTTGATGATGAGTTTATCAATAATCTCCTCAAACCTTTAAACCATCCTGAGACAGCGGTCTGTGTGCACGCAGAAAGGGCATTTCTTAAAAAACTTGAAGGCGGCTGTCAGGTGCCGATAGCGGCGCATGCGAGACTTATTAGTCAGGAGTCGGGAGTCAGGGGTCAACAGTCAAACTCTGAACTCTTAACTCTTAACTCTAAACTCGTCATTGATGGGCTTGTCGGAAGCGTTACCGGAGACAGTATTATAAAAGGACATACTGAAGGAAAACCTGAAGATGCAGAGTCCCTCGGAATAAAGCTCGCCGAAGATTTGCTCTCAAGGGGCGCAGGGAAGATACTTGCAGAAGTTTATTCAAGGTAATAGGTTGAGATTTGCGTCAATCTGCCGCTAAAGGGCGGATGTATCGGCATTACCTTCCCCTCTATTAAGAGGGGATAAAGGGGTGTGTTTCTGTTTGGCGGTGAGGATTTGGTTTTAGAGTACCTTTTAGTAGGAAAGGAGCGGTTGTTGATTTCCCTGCACCGTTTGGGCCTGCTATGACTGTATTCCCTATATATCCAACAAATGTTTATTTTTTTCAGCCAGTCTTTATACTGTTCATAATCAGGCAGCATTATTTTAATCTTGTTCCAGAATATTTTTGAATGATTCTTTTCTTCAAAGCGATTCTGTCCATAGGTCAAGTAATAAACTCCAGATAATTTTCCGGTGATATTATCGCAAATTCAGAGTCGGGATATGTTTCGCCCCATTCTTTTGGCGGTTTCAAACTTTTTTTGCCCCATTTGAATTCATAGCCGAATAATTTACCCTCTCTTTCTTCTACTAAATCAATCTCTTTTTGATCCCAGGTCCGCCAGAAATAATTGTTTGCATAAATACCTTGATAAGTCCGTTTTTTCAATCGTTCAATAAACAGAAAATTTTCCCACAACATACCTGCATCGTTGCGCAGCTCTAAATTATTGAAATTGGAAATAACAGCGTTGCGAACACCGTTATCATAAAAATAATATTTGCTCTTTTTGGTGAGATTAACCATTCTTCCAATTTATTTTTTATTTCATAAGTGTTATATAAGCGGCCCAATTCAATCTGTGATACCGGATACAAAGTAAGGGTTATTTTCCTGCCGGTTAAAGGCTCTCCCACCTGACCGGATAGTTCAAACGATGAAGAGCCAGTAGCTATAACCTTAATGCCGGGCATCTGGTCAACGATTATCTTTAATCCAAGCCCTATGTTTTCAATTCGCTGCGCTTCATCAATAGCAACCAATTCATAGCCCTGCGTAAATTCACGGATAAGGTTGAAATCTGGCGAGCCAAGTATATGCTGGGTCTGGATATTGTCGCCTGAATCTAATTTATACTTGAGGTTAGTTGCAGCAAGAAAATCCTGCAATAAAGTCGTTTTGCCTACCTGACGAGGGCCATAAATAATCAACGCCTTGTTAGGTTTTAAATATTTGTTTAAGTCATGGTAAATTCGGGGTATTTTCATAAAAATAGCATACGCTAATCCTTGTAATTTGTCAATTTCAAGGATTAGCAGTCCTTTAAATCAGAGAATTTACCATCGTCTTAATAGTAAGCAAGTCCAGCGTCAACCCCTACGGCGTCTGAGAGATGGTGGAGAATATTTAGTTGCTAATATCCACTCTAAAAAGAGGGGATTAAGGGGTGTGTAGAATTCTTATCTGCCTTTAGAAAATCTCCTGTTTATCATCCTATAAAACAAAGTCAATAACTCCAATTTTCATGCCACAAAGGTCTTTTAT